>JBNLCD010000026.1:0-21312 GCA_050303635.1 Anaerolineae bacterium | reverse complement strand
GAATATATTGATCAAGTTGCTCTGGTTAAAAGTCCGCACGCGCTCAAACTCATTGAAGCTTTCATGCCCGGCCCATTAACCCTTATCTTGCCAAAACGCCAAGAACTTCCCGCCAATGTTTCCCAACTTCCCACCATAGGGGTGCGTATCCCGGCGAATGATGTCGCCCGTGCCATTATTCGTGAAGCGGGTGGCGCCCTAGCCGTTTCCAGTGCCAATTTATCAGGTCAACCCGCGGCCAAAACTGTTGAAGACGCTCTTGCATATTTTTCAGAAGAGATTGCAGTGGCCATTGATGATGGCGAATCAGCGGGACAAACGGCTTCAACAGTAGCGCAATTGGATGGCCGCATCATCAAAATTGTGCGCGAAGGTCCGATTAGCTTAGAAGCGCTTGAAAAAATCTTAGAGAGCCAGCCTACATCCGATTAATGCATATTAAATCGCTGTACATTTTTTGTTAGTTGGCTAGTAATGGTCAGCCAAATACGCTTAAATACAAACGAAGTGTAATGTAACCCTTAATAGCAATTTTACTGACTAAGGAGGCTAGTAATGCAAGGTTTCTTGAAAGAATTCAAAGATTTTGCCATGCGCGGCAATGTTCTTGATTTAGCAGTCGGGATCATCATTGGTGGGGCATTTGGTCAAATTGTTAATTCATTGGTCAAAGATATCCTCATGCCACCCATTGGACTTGTGCTCGGTGGCGTTGATTTTTCAGAGCTCTCGATTGTTTTGCAAAAAGCGGCGGGCGATGATCCAGAAGTCGCGATTAACTATGGTCTGTTTATAAACAACATCATCAACTTCATTATCGTTGCATTTGCCATCTTCATTGTTATCAAGCAAATGAATCGCTTGAAGCGGGAAGGCGAACCGGAAGTTGCACCTACGACAAAAGAATGTCCACATTGTTTAGAAGCTGTACCTCTTAAAGCCACGCGTTGTAAATTCTGCACATCCGAATTAGAAGGGCCTGCCGACGCGGCCTAAATTTCTATCAAAATTGATATTGATTAGGAGTCGGGACCTGACGTTTCGGCTCCTTTATACTTAAATAACTTGCACAAAACGCTTTCACCTTGTAAAACATAAGCTAGGTAACTCCACAATAGGGGCCATTTAGAAGGACATTTAATGGAAGACCTCTCAAAATTTAAAGAACTAGGCTACAACTTACAAGGTAAACTTGGTTCAGGCGGGATGGGCGCGGTCTATGACGCATACCAAACTGCTATGAAACGCCATGTTGCGGTCAAAATTTTGCCCGAAGAATTGGCTGATAATCCAGATTACCTAGAACGCTTTAACCGCGAAGCCGAAACATTGACTCAGCTTGAGCATCCCCACATTGTCCCCGTTTACGATTACGGGACATTGGGTAAAACAAGTTATATTGTGATGCGTTTGCTCAAGGGCGGCACACTTAATCAACGGATGTTAGCAGGCCCTTTTATATCTGTTGGGGAAACCCGGCAGATATTACAACAAGTTTGCTCGGCACTGGATTATGCGCATAACAAAGGTATTGTGCATCGTGACATAAAAGCTAGCAACGTCATGCTCGATGAGCAAGGGAATGCCTATCTAACTGATTTTGGGATTGCCAAATTATTACACGCAACCACGGGCATTACCGCTACAGGGATGATGCTCGGCACGCCAGCTTATATGGCTCCCGAACAATGGAAAGGGGCCGAGAGCAACGCCCAAACCGATATTTATGCCTTGGGTGTTTTGCTTTATTCCATGTTAACAGGCAACTTGCCGTTTGAAGCGCCCACCCCTTATGCGTTGATGGATAAGCATCTCAACGAAAAAGCTCAGCCACCATCCAAATTAAATCAAAATCTACCCGAAGAAGTAAATGGTGTTTTAAATCGAGCGATGGCCAAAGCGCCCGAGAATCGATTCCAAAGCGCCCGAATTTTCTTTCAAGCCTTTGATCGTGCTTTAGAATCAGCCCCAACTAAATCAAATGAACCCCTGCCTCTTGGTGAAAATACATTTGTGGTGGATACAGATTCATTTGAAGGCATGACAATTACCAAACCGAATGAAGCTGAAAATCTGCAAGAAGATTTGCCGACCACGCATATGCGGCAACAAGGGCAGGCTGACCCAGCAGGTCAAAAACACTGGGTAAAATATGCTACTTATGCGGCAATTCTAACAGTTGTCATCAGTCTATTGGGCCTGATTGGGGCATTTTTACCCAACGCCGATGATAGTAATGATGATGCGGATAATGCCCAGCCAACGACAGCGGTGGTGCAGGTGAGCGCTACTACCCCCGCTGATCAGCGTACGCCAACCATTTTGTCAAATAATCCGACTCTAGCCATAACTGAGGCCAGCGAGGGTGACAATAGTGACACAGTTAGCGGTGATACGGCTATTATCCCAACGATGGGCGTAACCACTAATGAAGATGACACTATGCGTCAAGCCACCGAAGCGGCCCAGACAATTGATGCCGCGAGCATCGGTGATACAGCCACTGAAGCTACCGCGACCGAAATTGAACCCACAAGTCTGCCGCCAACCGCAACGAATACGGTAGAACCTACGACAACGCGCACTCAAACACCATCATCCACGAAGACGCCAACCAATACGGCAACATCAACGGTAACACCGTCGCCAACAAACACAGCAACTGCGACAGTGACACCCACCCCAACTAATACAAATACACCGTTACCAACCAGTACACCCTTGCCCACCGCAACTTCATTCCCGACCCAAATTCCGGGGTTAGTTGCCATCAATCCCGTAACGAGCAACAGTCAATGGACGCCGATTGAACGCACGATAAACGGGGTAACCATGGTTTTGGTACCGGCCGGAACATTTCGTCTTGGAATTACGGATGCCGAATATCAACAGCTCATGAGTTTATGTCTAAATCGCTTATCGTCGGCGGGATGTTCTGGCCTATTCGATGCGTCGATACCTTCGACTGAAATTACCATCACTGAGCCATTTTGGATTGATAAAACTGAGGTGACTAACGAAGCCATGTATGGTTCAACTGGGGATAATTTACCTGCGACTAATTTAGATTGGACAATGGCTCAAAATCACTGTGTCCAACAAGGTGGTCGCTTACCAACTGAATATGAATGGGAATATGCGGCAAGTGGCCCTGATAATCTCTTATTCCCGTGGGGCAATTCATGGGATAACCGTTCCCGCGTGAATTATTGTGATTTGAATTGCAACAGCAGTTGGAACGATACCAGCTACAACGATGGCTATACAGAAAAATCACCGGTTGGGTCATATCCGCAAGGCGCTTCATGGGTTGGAGCGTTAGATATGGCGGGTAATGTTTGGGAATGGACGAGTACGATTTACCGGAGCTATCCCTATTCGGGCACTGATGGTCGTGAAAATACAGCCACCGCGACCTCGCAACGTACCTTACGTGGGGGTGGCTGGACATGGATTGTGGCACAAACCAGTACATCCGCACGCGCAACCCATATCAGTTCAGGCCCGTATACAACTTATTATGGTTTCCGTTGTGTGCGTGACTATCAAGATGGGGATTTAGAACGGTATAGTGGCAATGCTGGCTAAGCTATAACGAGAATTTGATCAAAAAGAACAGTCAGGAAATTGATTCCTGACTGTTTTGTTTTAGGATACTTGCTTAGTCTCGTTGGGCGACGATAGCCAACAAGCCTTCGTGAACCTTGGCTGGATCATTACCGCGTAGCGAACCATAAAAATCTACTTGATTGAAACCACATGAGTTCAGCAATTGAACATACTCATCGTTGGTAAAAGAAAGCATGCTATCGGCATAGCGTTGGACATTGCCTGCCATATCAATAACCATATAGCGTGTTGTTGTGATTTTCTCCGTCTCGTCCCAATAATGTTCTTGGAGATAAATATGGGGCTCCGGTGAAAACAAACCTGTTTTGAAACTGCACCATGTAGCCGGTTTATGTCCCAGCATTTCCACATATTCAAATGTATGAGGTTCAATAACTAGCTTGCCACCGGGTTTGAGCGCATCATGGATTTTGCACAAAATCTGCTCAATATCAGTTCGCCGGAAAACATTAAATTCACCATAGATAAACATCGCCAAATCATAGTCAGACCCATATTCAGCGGTTCGAATATCGTGCAGAATATATTCGACATTTTCCAGTTCTGCGCTTTGTTCTTTGGCATACGCAATGGAGGCGGGTCCAAAATCGATCCCCCGGCATTGATGACCGAGTTTAGCGAGTCGACTCGCGTATAAACCCGGACCACACGCCAGATCAAGAATGCGACTCGATTGAGAATTTAAGACATGCTCATGTAGCCATGTGACTTGTTCTTCAATGATTTCAGTCCGCCGACTAGCGGCATTGTAATCTTGGGTCAAATGTTCTTTGAGCATGCGTCGACTAAATTCAGGTTCATTCCACGGAATCTTTTCGCCTTCAACCCAATTGCCGGGTGGTTGATTCCGCATGACAATGTCAATTAATGACAGTTCATTTTGTAATTCAGACATTTTCGTCCTTAGACTTGATTGTAAAATATTTGAACTTTTACAACCCATTAAAAGTGCTTTTAAAATTTTAACGCGCTTTAAAATTAATTTCAACATATAAATAAAAAGCGGATACCGTACGCGATATCCGCTTTCCAATTCTATTTTTGGATTATTACTTCTTGGCCAACATCATTTCGGCGGCGCGTAGGGTGTTTTGGAGAAGCATTGTAATGGTCATCGGACCAACACCACCCGGAACTGGAGTAATGGCACCGGCGACATCTTTGGCTTCATCAAAAGCAACATCGCCCACCAAACGATAACCACGCTTGGCTTCAGGATCATCAACGCGATTCACACCAACATCAATAACGAGAGCACCGGGTTTCACCCAATCACCTTTGACCATTTCGGGACGGCCAACCGCTACGACTAAAATATCAGCTTGCCGACAAACTTCAGCAATATTCTTCGTACGACTGTGGACAATAGTCACTGTAGCATTGCGTTTTTGGAGCATCATCGCGGCAGGCAAGCCAACAATATTACTCCGCCCAACGACAACTGCATTCGCACCTTCAAATTGAGCCCCCGCATCTTCGAGAAGAACCATACAACCTTGGGGTGTACAGGGCATAAACAACGGATCGCGATTACGCATGGCTAGCCGCCCAATATTGACGGGATGGAAGCCATCCACATCTTTGGCCAAACTAATAGCGTTTAAAACCGCTTCTTCATCAAGATGATCGGGTAAAGGCAATTGAACGAGAATACCGCTGACCTTGGGATCTTCATTTAAGTCTTTTACAAGTTTTTCGAGCGTCGCTTGATCCGTATCAGCCGGGAGTTCATGATGAATTGATTCAATACCTGTCTCTTCACATGCTTTGCGCTTCATGCGCACGTACGTATGTGAAGCCGGATCATCGCCCACCAATACAGTCGCCAACGCCGGATGAAATCCGTGCTCAGCCTCCATTTGTTTTACTTTTTCGGTAATTTCACCACGGACACGTTGCGCAACAGCTTTACCGTCAATAATCATGTGTTCTGGAGCATCCTTTCAACATTATCTAAATTTTGTGGTTATGAATGGGGGTAATTCATATCCCCACAAATTTGTTATTTCTTCACTCACGCCTCTAAATTAACACCGGAATAGCCATAACAATAGTGTCATTTAGCATATTTTTAACAGATTTTCAGAAAACAAAGTTAAATCGACTTAAATTGTACTGATACAAATATCATTCAATCAATCTCAGAGTAGATTTATAACCTCTTACTAATTGAGTGCATACCCAGAATCTTAAATTTGTTTCAAGTTCAGGCCTTTGGTTAAATAATCATAAATTTTGTATCAAGACATCATAAGAATTTGCTTGATATCGTGAATTTGGGGCCATTTTAATTGGACATTCTGCGATGAGCCTGTTATTCTGTGATTTGTAGTGTTCTCACTTTTAGTTTTACTCTTCAAGGAGACCCATTATGGCTTCTAAGAACGACCGTGTGACCAAAGCAGATATGATTGATCGTATTGCTGAAAAATCTGGATCAACAAAGGCCGACGCCAAGCGCGTACTGGACGCAATGTTGGAAGTAATCCAAGATACGTTGACCAAGGGTGATAAGATCACATTAACTGGCTTTGGAACATTTGAAGTTCGTCACACTAAAGCACGTAAAGGTGTTAATCCGCAAACCGGCGCTAAAATTGATATCGCGGCCAAGAAACGCCCCGCATTCAAAGCTGGTGCTGTCCTGAAGAAGGCAGTTGGCGGTTAGTGAAGTGAGTACCTAAGTGAAGCGGGGTCAGGAACCCCGCTTTTTTATGGCCATGTAACCAAAATAAATCAATTATGAGTATTTGATTAAAATGCGCAACTAAATAGTTGCGCATTTTTGATTTATATAATAATCTATATGCAACCGATCAGTTGCATATAGGAGATTTTGAGATGACCTCACAAAATGAAATTCGCCGGACCATTGTTTTACCAGTTGCTCGTCAAAAAGTTTGGGAAGCCATCACCGATCCAAAAAAATTGGTTAAATGGTTTGGCAATCATATTGAAATGGATAGACTTGCGGTAGGTGAAATGATTATCTTCGGATGGGATGAAGATTTGGTGCGCGGGATGATCGCCGAAGTTTCCCCACAAAACCGATTTGCTTATCATTGGGAAGCAGGTCACAATAATTCTGAACCCTATGAAGAAATGCCAACGACTCTGGTTACATTCACGCTATCCGATGTGCCCGAAGGTACTCAACTCACCATGGTTGAAACCGGCTTTGCGGCCCTACCTGATAATCTGAAGCTCTGGCAACTGCAGGAAAACAACAGCGGCTGGGATGCTGAGTTAAAAGACTTAACCGAATATTTTCTACAAGCAACGGAATAGCCTATGCCACATACAGATGATGATGCGATACAAGCTGTTTTTACAGCCCTTGCTGACCCAACACGCCGCGATTTGATTGAACGGTTGCTAGATGACGGTCCGCAAACCGCAACTGAACTGGCTAACGAATTGCCCATTACACGGCAAGGTATCACTAAACATTTGGGGATTTTACATGAGGCCGGTTTAGTGACTATTCATCAACAAGGACGTGACAAACGCTATGCGCTCACCCCAGAACCACTTGCCGAAACCGTCACATGGGTGATGGCCATTCAAGCCAAATGGGATGAACGATTTGAAGCACTTCGCCAGTTTTTGATTGAAGAAGATGATTAATCTTGAAAATAACAACATGACACTCACACTAAATCTGTGAGTGTCATGTTTATTTATATCGGGCTAAGTGAAAATTTCGACGGGGCAAGTGCCTTCCCAATCTGGGTGTGCTTCAAATCCCAAAATACGGGCAATAGTTGGAGCTGTATCCAATAATCTCATATTTTTTTGAATCATATGATTAGATTTAATGTCTGGACCCACAATCACCCACGGAATTGTCATATCTTCGGGAATATCCAAACCATGCACACGTTCATGGCCACCGTGATCACTCTGCACAATAACCGTATATTCTGGAGGCACTGCTTCCATGAGTTTGCCGACGAGCCCATCTATCTCGGTCACGACTTGTAGATAGTCACTCGACATCCAGCCAAAATCATGGCCAGCTAAATCGACTGCATCAAAATATACAAATGCGAAATCCGGTTTTTCTGCCTGAATATATTCAATGGCAGTAGTGCAGATCTTCTGGGAATTTAAAAGTAGCGGTGCTTTGCGATAAAAATAATAAGAAAAAGATAGGGTCCCCGGTGTATTTAAGTTACGGAGAGGTTCCCAGCTATGAAAAAAAGCCGTGTGCACATTTGAAATATGCTCAATCAAGCCAATAATGGGTCGCACCATCGGTGACCATATATTTGTAGTCACACCGTGGCGCGTGGGTGGCACACTATGAAAAATTGAGATATGACAAGGCAATGTCACGCTGGGCATCACCGCCTGTGCACTCAATGTATAGGAACCACGCTGGCATAAGTGATCAAGTTGAGGTGTATAGCCTTGCATCATAGCATCCGGACGCAGGCCATCAATCATCACAAAAATAAGTTTACCCACAGGTCTGCTCCTATCCGAAGGCTAGTGCCAAAACCCCAATAACAATAACCGTTGCGGCAGACCACCGCCGTTTCATTTGCCCTTCACTTAATAAATACGTCCCCATGATAGCCCCAACTAAGATACTTACCTCACGAAAAGGCGCAATATAACTAACTGGACTAAATTGCAGAGCAATTAGAACCAAGATATAGGCGAGCGGACTAAGAATAGCAATTCCAATTGCTTCACGGCGATGTTCTTGCCATTCAACTTCAACCTCATCCCAACGCTGGCGGACATGCCAGCCCAAAACAACAGTTCGAAAAAAATCGCCAGACCATTCGTATAAGATAGGAGGAATCAACAAAACACTGACGCCATATTTATCCCAAATCGTATAAGTCGCGATAATTACGCCTGTAAACAACGCATACCCAATCGCTTGACGCGAGCGTGAATCGCGGAGAACTTGCCATCCTCCGGTAAAAATAAAAACACCAATCCCAATACAGATAATGCCGAATATAGCCAGCACCGTTGGACGTTCTGCAAACAACACAATGGCGGCCACCGTGGCCAGCATGGGACCAGTTCCCCGTGCTAACGGATAAATAATAGACAAATCACCCGTTCGATAGCCACGCGTGAGCATGAGAAAATACGTGATATGCAAACAACCTGTGCCAAACATAAAGGCTAGCCAGATCGGCTCAAAATCGAAGTCGAGAATAAATAACGAGATAAACGCAATAGGTCCATAAATAATGGTCATCAAAAAAGAAAATAGCCAGACAAAAGGTAAACTTCCGCCGGCTTTTTTAGATAGAAGATTCCACGTAGCATGAAATAATGCAGATAGAAGCACAAGTCCTATGGCAAGATTGGTCATGAATACAACATACCCTGAATAGTTAGCCCGTTAACCCAAATCCCTATATATTTATTGATAGGAATCTGAGCAAACGGGCAAAATGTATCAACTAATTGTTCGCTTTATTTATTTTACACCCTCGATATGAAGGAGGTGAAGTTTGCCGGACTGGGCACCTATCGCGAGACTTTGCCCATCCCGGGTGACAACACAGGTTAACAGCGGGCTCTCAGCCGTGAAGCTCGCCACATTCTCACCCGTCGCAACATCCCACATCTTCAAATTGTGATCCGATGAGGCTGAATAGAGATATTTTTGATCAGGCGCAATAGCTAAATGAAGAATCCAGTGACGGTGACCCGTGAAGATGCGTGGTTCTTTTTCTCCACTCAAATCCCATAAACGAATCGTCCCGTCATCCCCCGCTGAAACAAGAGTCTGACCATCCGGCATGACGGCCACAGCATTCACCCAGCCTTCGTGCCCGGTAAATTTCTTGCCTATTTCACCAGAGCTTAAATCCCATTGAATAATTTGAGAATCGCGACCTGCTGAATAAGCAAATTGGCCATCGGTGCTGAGACACACTGCATTAATTCCATCGGTGTGACCCTTCAAATTATGACGTTCCGTGCCATCGACGATATCCCATAGGACAAGTGTATTATCGAGTGCCGCCGAAATAGCACACTTGCTATCAGGAGTTAGGACCAAAGCCGTAATTGGGGCGGTATGTGCTTGAAGTGAATGGACGCGTGTACCCGTCACCAAATCCCAAACCGTTACCAAATTATCAAATGAAGCCGCGACCAGATATTTGCGATCTTCGGTGATACCTGTTGCAGAAATAGCTTCAATATGAGCTTTAAGGGTGAACGTGAGATTACCTGTTTCGAGACTCCACACTTTAAGCTGATTATCCCATGAACCTGAAACCGCATAGCGGCCATCAACAGTCAATGAAAGTGTATTAACCCCTGCGCTGTGATCTTCAAATGTGGTAAGCACCGCGCCAGTATTCACATCCCATAACTTAACCGAACTATCCCACGCGCCGGTGATAACTTTATCAGCCGTACTAGGAACAATATCAACTGCTTGGATCCGTTGCGTATGGGGGTCAAGCGATAAACCAGCGGTGCCTGTCACTAAATTCCAGACACGTAAGGGTTCATCAATCGATGATGTTACAACTTGCTCACCGCTTGGCGTAAAGGCAATCCCCATAATCATATTCTGATTTTCGGCGATGATCCGAATTAATTTACGATTCTGAATTTTCCATAATTTCAGGGAGCGATCACGGCCAGCGGAGACTAGACGATTGCCATCTTGGGAAACGTGAAGCGCTTGCACTGCATCATCATGGGCAGTAATGGTATCAATTTCTTCGCCTGTCTCCTGCGCCCAAAATTTGATTGTCTTATCACGGGACCCTGAGATAATCGTTTTGCCATCGGGTGTGATCGTTACAGCATTAATTGGTTGCGAATGACCTTTATAAGTCCGAAGCATGGCACCATCATCAAGCGACCACAATTTCAGCGTACGATCATGTGATGCGGAAACCGCATGTTTATTATCGGGGATAAAGGCCACATCGCTGACTTCAGCAGTGTGTCCCGCCAAAGTTTTACGGACGATACCATGCTCAAAATCCCAAACTTTCAGGGTTTTATCGGCTGAACCAGACACAATTGTTTTATCATCGGGGGAAAGGGCAACTGTCCAGACAGCGGCAGTGTGACCGCGCAGAGTTCGGACTTCAGTACCCGTTTCCAAATCCCAAACTCGAATAGAAAAGTCATCAGAAGCGGAAACCAGATATTTGTTATCTGAAGAAATTGCCAACGCATTGATATTATTTGAGTGGCCATTTAGTGCCAATTCACGTCGCCCATGTTCTAAATCCCAAACTTGAATGGTATAGCGCCGCGTAGCAATAATGGCTCGTTGGCCATCGTGCGTCAGAATCAGCGGTTGGCGCACCATAATGGGATTAAGTGAAGAACGTCCGCGTGTACGTGGTTCAGTTAAACTTGCGGCAACGGGACGCAACCAAATCTTATCAATTGGTTTCTGCACGTAGGCCAGTAAATTTTGAATATTTGCTGAATCATAATTCAGCAAACGTCCTAATAATTGAGCTCGCAATTGCAATTTATCTTGCGCCAAAACTTCAGCACCGAGTTGTAGAGCCGTTTTAATGAGACGCAAATCTTCGGTAGATGATTCATTTGTCGGGCGGCGAAGTTGTGAAGCGCGGGTCGCCGGAATACGGAGCGCTAATTCATAATCTGCCAACAGAGCTGTTGAATTGGTTGCATTGAGTTTGGCTTCAATCCAATCATAATCTAATAGCAAACTCCGCAATTCGTCATGCCGACCTGCTTCTTTGAGATGGTAGATCAAATATTCAAAGAAATAGCCATCATTGGGACCATGCGCCCAGCCTTTACCGTCACATTGCGTTTGATAAGCATGCAGTAATTGGTTGTGCGGAATATGCAAGCCTTCTTGCAAATACTGAATATATTCGCGTTGGACATTGTGGATTTGAATATTGCCATCAGCATCGCGCTGAATAAGCAACCGTTCAGCTAAGGCTTTGATAATTTCTTCATTAGAATCTTGTTGCGCTTCATTCCAGAACTTCAATAACATTTTAGCGGTAATCGGGGCTTGCGGTGGCAAAACCGCCAAATTAAGATACCTATCCTGGAGATGAAGTCCAGGTGTTGAGGCCTGACTTTGATATTGCAAAGCCACTTGTAGAACTTTAAATATGGCGATCTTATCAACTTCGATTTGGCCACTGGTCACTTGGGCTTGGCGTAAATGTCCCAATAAATCATCCCAGCCGTTGGGATTGCCCCGCACCAATGCACCAGCAATGGCAAGTGGTAAAGGACGATTGCCACATTGTTTCACAATATCTAAAACACTGGGTGGCATGTCTTTAATTTTATGACCTGAAGTTAACGACAATAGCTTGACAGCATCTTCATTACTCATGAGAGAGAGTGTATAGTCGAGTGCATTCAATTCATCGCTAAGCGCAGGTTGGCGCGTCGTAATTAACAAGCCAGATTGAGTGCCCATGACGCTGAATGCACTGACATGACTAGCATCCCACACATCATCGAGAATGAGCAGACAACTCCGACCTTTAAACGCTTCCTGTAAGGCATTTTTGCCCAGATCAACATCTACCGCTGGATAAGAAGTCCCCGTCACCATTTCATATAGATTGGCTTGCAGAACGGTTAAATTCGGATTTTCGCCTAAACTCAACCAAAAAATACCATCAGGGGCGGCATTACGAATTTCACAGTCATAGGCAATCGAAACAGCCAACAGCGATTTCCCTGTGCCGCCAACATCCGGGGATTTCTCTTTACCCGCACTAATGGTGACGGGTACATTTTGAGTGAAAAGAGCTTCTTTGACGGTTTCCACAGCCTCGTCGCGTGCGATAAAATAGGGCGGCAGAGTAGGCACATTGTTTAGTTTGCCAACCGGCGCAAGTGGAACCGAAAGAATAGCGAGTAATTCATCGCGGGCAAATTCATAACGTCGATTATTGCGAAAATCGACATAATCAATCCCTTGCAACGTAGCTGGTAATTCTAGATCTGCTTCCAAACGAAGCACGGGTACAACAGATTTACAATATTGCCATGCATAGCGCCATGCATACCGAACAATAGTGTTTTGGCGCGAGTTGGGGCTGATAACCAACAAAACTTGGTCAATATTGTCCAGAACTTTTTGCAACTCACTAAAGACTGAGCTGGATGATTTATTAAAAAGTGGTTGAGCTGTAGTAATATCAAGACCACGTGCCTTGAGATCATTATTAAGTTGTTGCACAAAACTCTCGTCGTCGGGAGCGTAGGCAAGGAATATTCGCTGTTCCATCCAAGTTTCCTAAAATTAAGCCAGAATTATTTACATATTTTAACGAACTGTGTCAAAAATTACCTTAACAAGAGGACTATTGGTGGTTAAGAATAAGAAATCTTTATGGTTAGCCGTGTTATGGCTATGGTTGATTTGGGCAAGTCGTTCTTATCATATCCTTGAATTACCCATATTTGTGGATGAAAGTCTGCACATTTTGCGCGCGCAAATGGTTTTTGATTTTAATGATGCGACGGCATCGATTTTACCCGGTAAATTGCTCCTCTATTATTATCTGGGTTTCTTTGATTTACAGGATGTAGGTGGAGCATGGTTAGCGCGCCAAGCAGTTGTTTTACTCGTTCCACTCACTGCCGCCTTGACGGTTGCCCTAACTCGCCATCTCACCGACCGCAAATCAGCCACCGATTGGGTATGGCGTTTATATCTGGTTACTCCATTTTTGCTGTTCTTTGAACGGATGGCGCTCGCGGATACCTTTACCATGCTATGGGGATTGGCATTAGCCATTGCCGTGTTACGGTTTGTGCGTCGGCCTTCACCACGCTTAGCGATTATCACGGGATTATTGTTGGGGTTGAGTGTCTTAGCCAAATTGACCGCGTTGCCGTGGTTAGCTTTGCCACTGATTGGCTTCTGGCTCTGGCACAAAGATAAAAGCTGGCCGAAACAACAATTTATCCTGATTTATGCAATTTTTGGTCTCTGTCTCATATTGCCGCTGGGCTATATTGTTTATCAGGAACTGGGCACGGTCGACGAAAAACAAGAGGTCATCACCACTACTCTCTATGTTTCCGAAGAATCCTCGCAAATTGACCAGTGGATTAATAATCTCGACCAATATCAGGAAGCCACGCGGCTCATGTTTGGTTTACCGCTGACCTTTATTTTGCTGATCGCGATTTATTGGCAACTGCGTATGAACTGGCGACGCGCGGTTTATTTACTCAGCATCAGCCTATTAATTTGGGGATTTGTCATTTTGACTAGCGCGCGGCCAAGTACCCGTTATTTGGTGGTTGGCGTTCCCCCATTATTGATACTTGTCGCGATTACGTTGGCGGATTGGTCAGCCCAGCGTAAACAAGTTAAAAACTATCAATTTATATATGGCTTGGGTGTAATCTGTGTCGGGGTAGCCATTGTTCAAGGGATGTTTTTCATGTTTAGTGCATGGTATCGCCCGACAAATTTAGTTCTCACTGAGCGCGACACATGGGAATATTATCAAAATGCGGCGTCTGGTTATGCGCTTGATGAAGCCGCGCAAGATTTGCCGAATTTAGAACCCATCCAAGATGGTGAAATTCCCGTGGGTGGATTTGTGGCGGCCTGCCACACCTTGCGACTATATCTACCTGCCAATAGCCATGTGGCATTGAGTTGCCCCTATTTCAAATGGCGTGAGGAATTTACCGACGATACCTTAAGTGAATGGGAAACGAAGATAGCCGAAAATGGCGCATATTATATCTTGGCAGATGAGGCGCAACCGCTCGATATTTTCCAATTGCCGTTTAACTTTGAAAAATTGGAAATTTATGAGCGTCCCCATGCTGGCACGCGCACTATTTTATATTTTGTATCGGTGCCAGAAAATACGTCAGAATAATGCCCTACATTTCTGGGCAGGAAACGCTACAATAGAGCCGAGAATTTGCTGAGAATAACAGATAATAATTGACCTTAATCCCCTAAGGAGCAGTTAACACATGAGTGATCAAAAAATCCGCGTCCTAATTGCCAAGCCCGGTCTGGATGGCCATGATCGCGGTGCCAAAGTAATCGCGCGCGCGTTACGTGATGCTGGTATGGAAGTAATCTATACGGGGTTGCGTCAAACCCCCGAAATGATTGTCGAAGCCGCTTTGCAAGAAGACGTCGATGTCATTGGCTTGTCCATCCTGTCCGGTGCCCATATGGCGATTGCGCCCCGTATTTTGGAATTGATGCACCAAAATGATTTAGACGATGTCAAAGTTGTGATTGGTGGCATTATCCCTGATGAAGATATTCCGGCACTCCAAGAAATGGGTGTCAGTGGTGTATTTGGACCAGGTGCCAATACGGATGTCATTATTCAACATATCCGAGAAATGATTGCATCAGCTTAGTAAATGACGATTGACACGGCAAGACAACAATTACTTGCCTTTGATTATTGATGTTACCTGACGTTTTTTGGGTTGGAGAGGGGCGACGTTTAGGCTCGTCCCTGCCTATCTAAGATCAATGATCTTTCACAACCTAACCCCCATGTTTATTTAGAGAGGAACCTTTTTTGCGTAAACCAATTGAAACTCTATTGGAGGATATGCTGGCGGGCAATCGTCGTGCCTTAGCCCGCATTATTAGTCAGGTTGAAAATGAGACACCTGATGGACAAAAAGCCCTCCAAATGATTTATCCCAAAACGGGTCAAGCCTATACGGTTGGGATTACCGGCGCGCCGGGTACCGGGAAAAGTAGTTTAGTCAATTCCCTGACCAAAGCCTTGCGTGAACGTGGTAAAACCGTCGCCGTTGTTGCCGTGGACCCAACCAGTCCATTTAGTGGTGGCGCAGTTTTAGGTGATCGCTTCCGCATGAATGATTTGGCTGGCGATAAAGGTGTTTTTATCCGGAGTATGGCCACGCGTGGTAATTTAGGCGGCTTGGCGCGCACCACATTTGATGTGATCCGTGTGATGGATGCCGCTGGATTCGATTATATATTGATTGAAACGGTCGGGGCAGGGCAAAGTGAAGTCGATATTGCCCAGGCCGCGCACACGACAATGGTGGTTGAGGCTCCCGGTTTAGGGGATGATATTCAGGCGATTAAAGCTGGTATCCTTGAAATTGCCGATATTTTGGTTGTGAACAAAGCAGACCGCGTCGGCGTTAAAAATACGGTGCGGTCCTTAAAAGCTATGCTTGATTTGGGCCATCGCCAAAAAATGGTTGCCCATCACGGTCAATTGATGTTACAAGATGACGGTCAGCAACCTGCCGAACCTGAATATGATTTTTGGGAAGTTCCGATTATCCAAACCATTGCCGTTAAAGATGAAGGTCTGGATGAACTCATTGAGGCCATCGAAAAACATGCCGTGCATCTCCAAGAAACGGGCATGGATGAAGAACGAGAACGGATGCGCTTGGAAACAGAATTGGTAGGACGCTTACAAACGGCCCTGTTGAGCCAACTTATTGCCCAAACTACGCCGGCTGTTTTACAAGAAACGCTGAAGCAAATTGTCAACCGTGAACTTGACCCAGCCACGGCTGTTCGTCAATTAGTGCTGGAGAAATAAATTATGCAACCCTATCAAGTTCTATCATTACTGCTCGGCATTGTGGGGGCGGGTTATGCACTTCGCACCTTGTTTATGGGACATATTCCCATCTATTCCTACCGCAAGAAAGAATTTATGGACTATGAAGGTCGGGCGGGCCAAGTTGTCAGTATCGGATTATTGATTGCCAGCATCTCACTTGTTTTGGTAGGATTAATCGGATTTGTTACATGGGGGTTATTGATTCTCGCCGCCGGTTCATATTACGGGTCGCTCAATATTGCCAATCGCATGATGGATAAGTAACTGCTTAACATACGCATTTACCCTAGGAAAATTTATGTCAATTTCGCCAGAAACTATCGAAGAATATTTTGATCGCTATGATTGGAGCTATAACCGCACCGGAGACAATACGTGGGTCACCGGTGTGCGGACACAAGTCGCTTCATTTCGTATCTTTATCCGCATAACCGATAACTGGATTTATTTTGTGATAAATCCCTATGTAGTGTCACCGCCGGATATTGGTGATCGTCTGCGCGTCTATTTCACCATTTTGCGCTATAACCTCGACATGAATATGGCCAAATTTGGGTTGGATAATGATGGCGATATTTTCCTAGCCGTTGAATTACCCACTGAGAATTTTGTATTTAGTCACTTTGCGGATGCGCTGAATGGTTTGTCGCACTATGCAGAAAAACTTTACAGTGAAATTTTCAATCTGACACATAATCCTGAGCTCTTGGACAGCAAATTTGATGAGGAACTCGATAATGCGCTGGCACTGGAAGATAGTCTTTCAGAAGACGAAGATGATGAAGATTTAGACGAGTTTGATAATGTGCCGCCAGCTTTACCTGCGCCACGCCCGCTCGACGACTTTGATTTGCCAGAGCCAGACAATGAAGACGAACGCACCATTATTGCGGGTAAAGAAGTCAAAATTGGGGATGATGGCATTTCTTTTGAAACCGCGCATGACCTAGATGAGGAAACACCTCCAAAAACCTTAAATAATGATGAGACCTCAGCAGAAGATGATCCCGCGCCAGCAGATTCAAGTAATACTAGTAGTGCCGAAGTTGTTGCTGAGGACTCTGTTGAAGGCGAGGGTCCCACGCAACAAGAGGGGGAAGATGAGCTAGCAACAAATACTGACACTGATTCTGATTCAAATGAACCGATTGAGCCTGATTCTACCGATGAATAAACGCGCAAATCAAGAAACACAAGATAAATCACTAAACTATCTCAGCTTGCTCATATCAGCCGTTGCCTTGACGGTTATTTTTATTTTTTTGTTGCCGTGGGTTGATGTGCCTGATACGGGTTCTAATGTGGAAGTGTTGACAGGTATTGATATTGCTACCCAATCGACAACATTAACCGAGGATGACTTGATTCCATCGAGCGTGCTATTTATTACACCGTTGGTCGCGGCAGGTTTCCTCTGGGAATATTATCGTAAGTTGAAATCACCTTATCGACCGCGTCGCCGCTGGCAATATGCAGGCATGATTGTTATGGGCATTGGCTTTACATGTTATTGGTACTATGCCTATGCAACCCACGCCTCAGATTGCTTGCAGGATGGAGTCTGTTTGGCGGCCACGCAAGAACAAAGTGAATATACAACGCAACAAGTAATTGAGAATCTATACACCGTCAATACATGGATTTATCTGGTGCTGTCGTTATTATTGATTGTTTTCCCTTTTTGGGATCACCGTCCTCAAGAACCAAAAAAGGATTGATCTTCGGGACATTCCAGATCTTCAATAGGCATCACCGCAAAATGATCATTTTCATAGGTCGGTGTGCCTTCAAGCGACCAAGCTTTATCGAGCAAAACATAATCAACATGATATTTGACGCTAATGGCGCAGGCTTGGTCTTGAGATAGAGGCGCAAAGCTAAAGTGATCTTTATCAAATCCCTCTTCCACCATTAAATCATACCACTCAGCAACCCATACGCTATTAAAAACACCCACTGTTCCATCTTTCCAATCAGTGAGGGCGGGGCGTTTGGCTACCATGCGGAAACCATCCATTTCTGGCGGAATGAAGAATTTCGCATCCTTCGGTGTATTGGCTTCAATCCATGTTAAGGCGGCATCCCAGTCCTTCGTTTTATCCAGTTGATCTTGGGGTGTCCCGCATGGCAAATAAAAGCCAACACTGAAGATAAAAAAGGTCATTCCAATCCACAGTGTATATCGTTGGGCAATAATATTTTCAGATGATTGTCGACTTATCCGCCAGACAGCCATTAAAAGACCCATAAAAGCAAGCACAACCACGATTTCAAAGAGGGGTGCGTACGCCGCATACCACACAGGCTTAAGGTCTGCATAGAGTTCATATGGAGTGGGATGCTTGACCGGAATCAAGCGGAAAATCAAATGGGGTATGGCGAAAATAAATCCCACGCCAAACGCCCAATAATAACTATTGTCTTCATTGTGGCGCAGTAAAACATCAACCATATTAGCAATGTAAAAAATGATGAAGAAATTGATCAACCAAGCACTGCGAATCAATTGCAATTGCATGATAAATTCAACGGGGATAATTTCCGCGAAAAAGCCGCCGATAAATCCCAGCAAGCCAATCCCCAGCATCATTTTCCAGACAAAGGCATGTTGGGTTGGTTTACCGAAACGCCATGTATACAGAAAAAGGCTAAGCATCATGGCAGAGCCAATCCACAGGGCGGGATGAAGCGATAGAGGGAAAATTGCATACCATAACCGTGTGCGCATAATCTCGACAAAAGTATCGACTGAACCACCCTCTTGTCCAAAGGGTTGTGATAAGCGCCAAACCAAGACAGGCAACGCGGTTAACCCTTCGAGAAGCGGAATGCGAATTAACTTCCATGACCATTCACGCGGAGACAGTAAGAGCGCGAAACTCCACATAAACGTACCGAACAAGGCTGTCATGGCATTGATATTGGCGGTAAAGCCCAATAATAATGCCGCCGCCGCATACTGTTTGCGTAAAATCAGCACCACCGACCACAAGACCAACGATATGGCCATGGTAGAGTGGGTTACAAAAGGCGAGTGGATATAGTCCCCACCGAGATTAGGCAAATAAGCCAACCACAGCATAACGGCAATTAGTCCCACATAACCTTTAGGGAAAAGTGTTTCACCAATCGTGTAAACCGCACTAATCGTAATTAAGGTGGTCACTATATACAAACCAAACATCACGGCTTCTAATGACATATAACGGGAGAGATAGCCTAAGGCGGGATAGAAAAATGTTACATAACTATCGCTGGCATCTAGCAAGACATCCCCTTGAAAAAGGGTGTCATCCGCATATTTATAGATAACCGGAAATTGCACAGACTGATCACGAAAATTATTCACGCGGGCATGTTCAAACCCTTGAATCGCGACCACAATCAAAATCGTACACAAGACTAAGAAAATGCTTACCCAGTGTTTTTTAGTGAGGTTTGGCCAGAAACCCGTCTGTGACATTGCCAGTATTCTTTCAATATTTAAATAAAAACCGCGCCCATCATAGCGATAAGACAACGTATTGCCTAGTATTGTTCAAACTCAAATAAAAAACCCTGTTTAAAACTTAACAGGGTTTATCAGATTCTTTAATTTTAGCCCTTGAGCTGATCAAGCGGGAGGAGTGGTTCAAAAAGCTCGAGTAAACTCAAATCAGGGAAGGCACGTCGATAACGATTATTGAGCCGGACAGCTTCACTATAATGCCCTTCTAATTGAGCCATAATGACGCTCCACGGAGAATTTTCAGCGAATTCACGAGATTTACGACCCATTTCTTGACGAATTTTTTCGTCTTTGAGCTTGAGCGTAGCTTCTACAAATGATTGGGGATTGGGTTCACACCAAAAACCATTCACGCCGTCTTCAACTAAATCCAATATGCCGCCCTGATTAATAATGACACAGGGCAAACCGGATGCCATGCCTTCTTGCACCACTTGACCAAACGTTTCGTTAGCTCCGGTAAACATAAAGACATCTGCGCTGGCATAGACCTTAGCTAAATCATCGCCATAGACATAACCTGTAAAGTGCGTATCGGTACCCGCAAATTGTTTTTCAAGATCCTTGCGGGCCGCTCCATCGCCCACAATCGTCAGCGATAACCCCGGTGTTTTAGCGACATCAACTAACAAATCGATGCTTTTTTCCGGCGCAACACGCCCGACATAAACGCACAACAACGAATCCGGGTCACGGCCATTCAAGAGACGCGCCCGCATTTCTTCAGAACGATTGTCTGGTGTAAAACGTACCGTATCAACGCCACGTTTCCAAATGGATAAACGGCGATAGCCATCATCATGCAGTGAATTAAGCGTTGTGCGTGAAGCCACTAAATTAACATGGCACCGATTATGCAGATTGCGCAAGAATGTATTGATTGGTTCAGCCAAAATAGTGAAGCCGTAGTGGTCTTTAGCATAGCCCGGTAAATCCGTTTGATAATTCGCCACAATCGGCAAACCTCGGCGGCGCCCTTCACGCATTCCAAACGAACCCATCCATGCCGGACTGAAGAGATGAATAATGTCCGGTTGAAATTCGTCTAATTCACGTCGGACAACAGGCGTGGGAAAAGCCATCCGTGTTTCCGGTGCATAGGGAAAACTAATCGATGGCAGGGGGATTACTTTGGAGTCACCAACTTGCGGCGGCGCAATATCTGGCGCAAAAATCAATACTTCACGTCCGGTTGCTTGTAGATAGCGCAACGTCATATAAGCAGACTTAGATACCCCGTCAACTTTAGGGAAAAATGCTTCCGAAAAGATTGCAACACGTTGCACAGGTGCCTGTTTGGTGTTTTCATCAAAAGTTACATGGGCAAATTCATTGCCAAAAACTTCATCAATTGATGACAAATCAAACTGGGTTAGCGCATTAACTAAGCGCTTCTTATTGGGGTTTAATGAGAATGATTTGGGTTGTCTGCTCGCCATTCTTGGTTTCCCGCTCTAATCATAGTTTTCATTCGCCTGAGCTCTATCTTAGAAGATAAGTGTAGAATCTTCGTTAACTCCAAAAAATTCCATCAAACGAACTACGCAGTTATTCTAACAGATGACGTTATATCTCAGCTATCGAAGTTATATGCCAAATTGTACA
>JBNLCD010000025.1:0-21738 GCA_050303635.1 Anaerolineae bacterium | reverse complement strand
ATTGAAATCAAGGAAAATTGGCCAAAATAAGTCAAGATAATGGGTAAGGTAGCGATCTGGGCGGCAAGGGTTACAATAACAGGTTCGACCAAAAAATTACTGAGATTATCGCCCCAAGTTTTGCCGGCAACACGTGACCAAAACTGGCGGAAAGGTCGTTCCGCGGGTGGCACGAGAAGCATCATGCCGAGGACGGCCATAAAGCTTAGTTGAAAACCGATATCCCACAAAATCACCGGATTTAAAATACTCATCACCAAAACCGCAAACGCCAATGTCGCAGGCAAATAACCTTTGCGTTTGACGACTTTGCCGAAGATAAATACCCCTGACATTAGTGCGGCGCGAAGAACTGCCGCATTTGCGCCAACTAAGACGGTATAGAAACCAATCACAACCAAACTCAATAAAGTGGCTGGAGTACGCCGTTTAAAGAGAGCTAGCAAAACTCCAATCACTACACCTGAAATAATCGTCATGTTAAAGCCAGAAATCGCAATAACATGCGAGGTGCCCGTTTCATCAAAAGCATTGCGGACATTAGACGCTAAGCCAGTCTCGTCACCAAGTAAAATACCTGTTAATAGACCGGCTTGGGGTTCAGGCAAGGCATCTTGAATATTTTGTTGGGCTTTTTGTTTAACAGTAATGAGTTGCTGACGAATAGAGTTGCCTTGATCATGGTCAATAACACGGAGATAAGAGGTACTCATTGTGCTAAACATCCCTTGACGGGCCAGATAATCCCGATATGAGAATTCATCTAATTGCGGTGGGGCAAAAATCTCGCCGCGCGCCAGAATACGATCACCGTATTGAATATCTTGATTAGCAGGAACAGTCAGTAAGACGCGTTCATGTGCAAAATGTGTGTCACCATCAACCCAAAATGCTTCAACGTCTAAGTGAACTTGCGTAAATCGGTCATGTTTGACTGGTTCATTGGCGACAATGCCGACAAGTTTGACATATTTGCCATGATGCGGCGGTAGCGGTGATTCATTTTTAGAAGGAGTTTTATAATTGAACCAGATACCACCGATGAAAAAACAGCACAGTAGAACCGTCATAAAACGAATATTTGCAAAATGACGCGGTAATAGAATAGCTGTCCACAACATACCCACTGCGGAGAGTGTATAAATCAGCCCAATATTGACTTCAGCTCGAAGATAATAAGCACTAATGATGCCCGAACACCACGCAAGTGTGACATATATAATCCGCACGCTATCCCCACCTAAACCATCGCGTATAAATCCAAAGCACAAGAATCATCCTAATGCGTTGAATTATAACGCAAACAGTTAATCCTGCTAAATCTACAGAGGATTAGAAATTGTGATTTTGATTAGACTTGGGCAGTCTATCACTATGCCAAAATAGCGACGGCTGACAGGGCGGACAATCCTAAAGCAATATCTCCGGTAATTTGAGTATGATTTCGCGCTTCGGCGACCGCTATACCTTTGGTAAAGATCTTCCATGCAATTTCAGCGGGGATGGTAATGGTTGTGGTTGACTCCATATCCGTGGCTTGATACAAAGCCCAATAATCGCCTTCGTTGACCAGATGCCAACTGGCCTGTACTTCACCGGTAACTTTAAAAACAATGAGGGTGTCGATAGGCGCAACAATATCACGATAGGTACGAGGTAGCGCATGGACAAATGTGCTGAGGACAGGTCCTAGGAACCGCTCGTTCTTGAGACTATCAATGCCTGCGCCTTCGCAAATATGTTGATGATGCATCCAGAATTCAGTTAATTCGCGAGCGATTTGGAGCCACATAGGTGACGGTTGATTACCGGCCCAACTAATGGGTGACGTATCGGCATAGACATCAACTGTTTGTAAATATGCGTCAAATTGCACACCCGTAAACTCAAGTAATTCGATTAAAAGTCGTCGGCTGAGTCGACGAGCCGCGTCCACCCATGTTTGATTCAATTCGTTGATAAAAACTACGAGGTCATCAAAATTATCGAATTTGCCTTCAATACCGTCTTTATCGCGATGACGTGACAAGTAACCCATATCATCCGCCAAAATATGGAGGGCAACATCCTTAACAGACCATTCAGCGCAAGCGGTGGGCATTTGCCATTGTTCATCATTCAGTGACCGCAAAACGCGGACTAACTCCGCTCGCATTTCAGGAAACAATTCTTGAACAAATATTGGCTGAATGGTCTGCTTCATCATCTTGACACCTTATTTTAGCTAAAATTATCACTCACGACTTCGACATCTAAACTGCGTAAGGTTTCTAGCAAGATTTCTTGCCATTCGCCATCTTCTAAGCGTGGGAACCAGAGGGCTGTCCGGCTGACTTTAACCGTATTGCCGATATAACGTTGGATGGATGGTCGGTCCGCACTGCCGAGATAAGGAAGTTTGATATAGATTTTTCCGGCTTCATGCCCAATCGACGAAGCCAGTGCTTGTTGAGCGAGCAATTTCACGCGTATCTGGAAAATTAAGCCTTCAACCGCGCGGGGTACTTCACCAAAACGATCTGCTAGCTCGGCATGCATCGTATCGAGTTCAGCTTCTTCATAAATATTGGCCAAGCGTCGATAAATTTGCAAACGCAGATTCATCTCAGGGATGTAATCGGTCGGTAAATAAGATGGCAACGGCAAATCAATGGTGACAGATAAGCTGGTATCCACTGTTTGATCAGGTGGCAGTAAATCATCCATTGATTTGGGCATTCCTTTGACCTTACGTACGGCATCGGCCAACATCTGGGTATAGAGATGGAAACCAACCGTTTCGATATGGCCACTTTGTCGACTGCCGAGCATATCACCTGTCCCTCGAATTTCGAGGTCGCGCATAGCAATTGACATCCCGACGCCTAAATCGGTGTACTCGTTGATCGTATCTAGACGGGCGCGGGCTTCCTCGGTTAAACGATGAGTCCGGGGATGCATGAAATAGACATAGGCTTGATTGGCACCACGTCCGACTCGACCTCTCAATTGATAGAGTTGGGAAAGGCCAAAATGATCAGCGCGGTCTAAAATCATGGTATTGGCGTTGGGAATATCGACCCCATTTTCAATGATGGTGGTACTGACTAAGACATCCATTTCACCTTGGGCAAAATCCGTAATGACTGTTTCCAGTTCATGATCAGACATTTGACCATGCCCAATAGCAAAGGTGGCTTCAGGCACCAGACGACGCAAACGTTGCGTAATTGTTTCAATGGTGCGGACACGGTTATGAACAAAGAAAACCTGACCACCACGATCAATTTCACGCAAAATCGCTTGACGGACCAATTTATCTTCATAAACGCCGACGTGTGTAACGACAGGTAAGCGTTCTTCTGGAGCCGTCTGAATTAAACTGATATCACGTACTCCCGTTAATGACATATAGAGGGTACGCGGAATAGGCGTGGCTGTCAGTGTCAAAACATCCACTTCGGTGCGCTTTTGCTTCAGCATTTCTTTATGTGTCACACCAAAACGTTGTTCTTCATCAATCACCAGCAAGCCTAAATCTTTGAAAATCACATCTTTTTGCAAGATGCGGTGCGTGCCGATAATGACATCGACTTCACCCGCTTCAAGTTGGCGCAGAATGTCGTTTTTCTCACGTTCAGAGCGGAAACGTGACAACATTTCCACTTTCACGGGGAACGCGGCCAAGCGTTCTTTAAAGGTTGAATAATGTTGTTGAGCCAAAACGGTAGTCGGCACCAAGACAGCCACTTGTTTCGCATCCATCACCGCTTTGAAGGCCGCCCGTAAGGCCACTTCGGTCTTACCATAGCCCACATCCCCACAAATCAAACGATCCATTGGGCGCGCGGCTTCCATATCAGCTTTAACTTCGCGCAGGGCTTTGAGTTGATCTTCCGTTTCCACATACGGGAAAGATGCTTCAAGTTCATGTTGCCACGGCCCATCGGGACTAAAGGCATGGCCCGTTACAATATTTCGCGCGGCATAGAGTTCAAGCAATTCTTCTGCAATTTCTTGAGCGGCGGCACTCGCCTTTTGGCGCGTATTGCTCCAATCCTGTGTACCGAGCCGATTGAGTCGTGGTGCTTTGTCATCTACGCCCACATAGCGCGTTAAACGGTCGGCTTGATGAATGGGCACATAGAGCAAGTCGTTATTGGCGTATTCAATAAGCAGGAATTCGCGTTCGCTGTCTTCAATTTGCCGCTTAATAATGCCTTTAAAAACACCGACGCCATAATCGACATGAACAACGGCATCACCTTCGGAAACGTCCGCGAAGAACACTTCTGGCGATTGTTGACGTGCTTGGCGACGGCGACGGGGTTCAGGGCGTTTCCAGCCGAAAATTTCCGCATCAGTTAGGAGATGCAAAGCCGGTCGATCATCTTCTTGCAGAATCCAACCACCACTTAACTCACCTTCGATAAAATTAATGCGTCCCAACGCATCTAAGGTATCGACATGATCTACGGTGGGTAAAGGCGCGTGACCTTCGGCCCAAATATCAGCAAAACGCGGTGCTTGACGCGTAATCACTAAAATTTGGTCATGGCTGGGCGTGCTCAATAAATGATCGAGAAAAGGTCGAACTTGGCCGCCATAACGTGGTCCGGGGGTAAACAAATCCCCTAAAACAGCCTGAGTATCATCCTCGGATGAATTGGCAGTGCCAAGATGTAAAGCTTGTTGACCTTGAATAGCTTCACGCAAATCATCCCATGTATGATAGGGCAGAACATCCTCCATGGGGAGATGGCCGGTTTCTTCATAGTAAGCACGTTGTTCAAGGGCTTGCTCTTCCAAATCCGCAAAGCTATCTTCAACCGCATGCCAATCTTCGACCACAATTAAGGTGTCTTCAGGCAGATAATCTAACAGATTGGCGGCATTTGGATAGAGATAGGGCAAGTAATATTCTGCTGTAGGGAAAACTGTCCCCGCACGAATATTGTGCATATCGGCCTGCGGTGAGGTTGGATCCTCATCGGTATCCGGCAATTCGGCAAACCAATCTTCGAGCTTGGCGGCTAATTGCGGGGTATGTTTCGGCAAAATCTCGCGGGCCGGCGAGATAACGAAACTCTCTAGATTTTGAGTCGAGCGCTGGGTGGCAGGATCAAACTCGCGCAGACTGTCAATCTCATCTCCGAAAAACTCAATCCGAATCGGTTTGTCATTGGCGATCGGGAATACATCGACAATGCCCCCGCGTCGACTAAATGTCCCCGGCGCAACCACCACCGAGGCTGAATCATAACCAATGCCAATCCAGTGGGCCAACATTTTTTCAATGGTTGTGATTTGGCCAATTGTATATTCACGGGATGCCGCCCGAAATTCGCGAATCGGCAAGGTTTTCTGCATCAGAGCATGCGCCGATGTCACAATAATCTGAGGCGCAATATTCGCAGGTTGATGCCGTTGACGTAAAGGCGGAGCCAGTGTTGCTAAGGTTTGTAACCGTTGCCGACGAACGGTATCTGTCCACGGCGCACGTTCATAAAAAATAGTGGTAGGCTCATGAAAACGAGTAATATCCGCATGAGGAAGCCAAACGGGAAGTTGTTCGGCCACGTCATAAGCCTGATTAGCCCGCGCCGTCACAATCAATACAGGTCGGTTGAGTTCAATTGCCAATCCGGCCACTACAAAGGGCCGCGCAGAACGAAGCACCGCTTGACTAGGCAAGGGTGCGTTGGACTGAATATCTTGCGCAACAAGCTGAAAGCTATCCGTTGCTCTCAACCATTCAAGCAAGCCAGTTAATTGCATAAGGTTGTTTTGTCTCTTTGCTTATCTAATCAGTGTTTGGGTTCGGGCGTTTTGCATCACTCGATTGATTATTGTTTTGAGCCATTTTACGTTGACGTTCGGCCACATCTTCAGCGGTACCGTTTTGTTGATTCATGGCCGAATCAATCCCTTCAGTAAGCCAAATTTCAATAGCTAAACCAGCCCGATGCATGGTTTCAAGCATCAACGGTTTTTCTTTTTCGTCAAAGGGACGTAATACATAGGCCGCCGGGTCCATTTTGCCAGGCGGTCGACTGAGACCGAAACGAATACGGGCAAATTCGGAGCTACCCAGATGATTTTGCATACTCTTAATGCCATTATGGCCACCGGAGCCACCGCGTGGACGAATCCGTAACAAGCCTAAATCAATATCCATGTCATCATAAATGACTAGAATATTCTCCACGGGAATTTTGAAGAAATCAGCAATGCCGCGCACCGCCCGGCCACTCTCATTCATAAAGGTTTGAGGTTTGGCCAAAACAATCTTTTTGCCTTTAATCATGCCTTGGGCAATTTCAGCTTTAGATTGTTTGGCATCGAAATTGAGATGATATTTTTGCGCGAGATCATCAACGGTCATGAAGCCGATATTATGGCGTGTTTCAGCATACTTTTTGCCGGGGTTGCCTAACCCTACAATAAGATAACGTTCTGTCATATTTCAGAGAATATCCGTCTATTCTGCTTAATTACTGTTGTTAGCGATCTTGATCAAATTCGTTGCGGATTTGCCACCATAATTGCCGCAATGTTGGACGTAAGCGGGCTCGGACAAGCATATAACCGCCTAATAACCCAAATAGAATGAAGGCCACAAATGATCCGGTACAAAAAGCGGATTGGATACTACCAAAATTCACCGTTAATTCACGGTCATTGTTGGTGGTCGTCGTCGATGAATCTTGCCCAGCTAAGGGTGCAATAGTTGGGCGTGGTGTGCTGGTTGCGGGTTGAACAATCAAGGGCGTCGCCGTTGGACCACCTGTATCTAAAATAATGGTCGTTGGTGTCGGCTGGTTCGAGGGTACTGTTGGCAATGCGGTCGGCGCTGTATTGAGTACTTGAATATCTCGTACGACAAATTCAACAGGGGCGCTTTCATCACTTAAAAATACGCGTAACCGAATTTGGTAGGTGCCATCAGGGACACGCAATGCAACAGTATCCCACACCCCCAAAATATTACTGGTAACGGGTTGGGCAATACGTTGGCCAATCGGAATCCAGATTTCGCCCGTATCGTTTAGGCTATCAAATTCAAGTTCATAGCCTGCATATAATGAGGGATGACTGGCACTGCCTGATATTTCAACCTGACCCGTCACGACATCGCCTTGGGCTGGTGCTGAAATAATCGCGACGGTATCGTCGCGGGGATCTTGCGCAGACGCAAGATAAGCAGAATTCAACGAATAGAATAACCCTGCCACAAATATGCTTAAAATGATTAATCGGCGCATAGCCAAACCTGCCCTGAATCTCAACGAACCGCACAAACTATTGAGTTTAATAGGGAATAGGGTAGGATGCAAGGTTAATCACCTTTAATTTACGAGGGTCTTACCATATTTCTACACTCCGTACAAAACTTATTTCCCTCCAACATAATCCTGCTACAATAAATCGATACAACCAATCATCCTGACGAGAGAATAATGTCTGAACCAATTATCCAAATACGTAACTTAACCAAAACCTATACTGAAGGGGATCGTACCCATCGAATTTTGCGTCAAGCCAATGCTGATTTTCAAAAAGGTACATTTACAGTTCTCATCGGTCCATCGGGGAGTGGCAAAAGCACCGTTCTTAATCTCATGAGCGGCGTTGATCAAACCGATGATGGCACCATTACCATTTGTGATACAGAAATTACAGCCTTGCAAGAACCACGTTTAACCACGTTTCGCCGTGACAATATCGGTATTATTTTCCAGTTTTTCAATCTCATCCCAACACTTACCGTTTTAGAAAATGTCATTTTGCCGTATGAACTTCAAGGGAATTCACACCGGGTAGCCAAAAAAGCAGGCTTAGTGGTCTTGGATCAAGTAGGACTTGCTGATCGAGCCGACACCTATCCTGACCGTTTATCAGGTGGTCAACAACAACGGGTGGCGATTGCACGTGCTTTGGTGCATCAACCGCAAGTCATTTTGGCAGATGAACCGACTGGTAATCTTGACCCTGAAACCGGTGCAACAGTACTAGATTTGCTTCTCAAAACAACCCGCGAGGCAGGCCGCACCTTGATTATGGCAACGCATAGCATGGAAATCTTGCCGCGGGCCGATCATGTTTTTCGTATCAAAGATGGTCAATTAGTTGAAGATACCCGCCGCTTACAAGCCGGGGCTGAAATTCGAGCCGAAATTAATGCGCAGATGGATACAGTTTTGGCCGAAAAACTTGCCGAGCTGGAGCAATCCTAAATGCCCGCCACACTTTTACGTTATATGGGGCATCATATTCAACGCCGCGCGACCCAAAGCGCCCTGTTAATTATGGGCGTCATGATTGGCGTGGCAATGATTGTGGCAGTGGATATTGCCAACAATAGTGCCACAACTGCCTTTGAGCTCAGCACCGATATTCTAGCGGGGAAGGCTACCCACGAAATTAGCGGGGGTAGTAATGGCTTCGATGAATCGCTCTATACCCAGATTCGCACCGATATTGGTTGGCAGAATTCCGCTCCCATCGTTTCTGATTATGTGATTGCCACGGAACTTGATGAACAGCCTTTACTCTTATTTGGTGTTGACCCCTTTGCCGAACGACCCTTTCGTGATTTTGTAGCGACTTCGGGAAATGTTGATTTTTATGCAGGCGAAGGTGAAAATGCGGATTTACAGGCATTGGGGCGTTTTTTGATTCAACCCGGCACCGTACTAATTGGTCAAGATTTGGCGGAACGCTATGACCTCGAACCCAATGACAACTTGGTTGTGCGCTACGGTGCGCAAGAGAAAACCGTTAGTGTGGTGGGAATTATTGCTACAGATGATAAACTGACCAACGAAGCTTTACGTGGCATGTTGCTGACAGATATTAGCACTGCGCAGGAAGTGCTCGATAAACAAGGCAAACTCACCCGCATTGATTTGATTATCGATACGAATACACCTGCGGGAAAAACAGTCTACAACGATATTGAAGCCATTTTGCCACCGGGCATCACCCTCCAAACAGCGACAGCACGTAGTCAAGCGTTTAGTCGCCTCGCGGACACTTTTGAGCTCAATCTCACGGCAATGAGCCTCTTGGCATTGGTTGTTGGCGTATTTTTGGTTTATAACACTGTGATGTTTAGTGTTGTGCAACGTCGCCCGGTGTTGGGTATTTTACGAAGTTTAGGAGTTACGCGTCGCCAAGTCTTTATTCTTGTACTGTTAGAAGCGGCACTATTAAGCACCGTAGGGGCGATCTTAGGTTTAGGATTAGGCATTATTTTTGGCCAACTGACCGTTAATTTGGTGACGCAAACCATTAACGATGCGTTTTTTACCGTCACCGTTCGAACTATCACGGTCACACCATTTACCTTAGGTAAGGGCTTAGTCGTCGGTATTGGTGCGGCAGTTATCGCGTCGTTATTACCGGCCTATGAGGCGACCTATACACCACCCGCCAGTTCAAGTCGGCGCAGTGAAATCGAAGAACGCACCCTTAAAATTCTGCCGTATATTTCAGGTGTGGGCTTAGGGATGGCAATTTTAGGTGGTATTTTGCTAATCTTCCAAGGCTTGGTCATCAATTTTGCGGGAATTTTCTTAATTGTGATGGGGCTTGCCTTGCTCACCATGATTACCACCGTGTGGATTATGCGCCTTGTTCGACCGCTTACGGGCCGAGTGGGGGGTATGCTGGGGCGTATGGCTCCTGAAAGTATTGTCCGTAATTTGAGTCGCACGGCAGTTGCGATTGCGGCGTTGATGGTTTCCGTGAGTGTAATTGTCGGCGTGACTGTCATGGTTGGTTCCTTGCGGATTATGGTCGAAGATTGGTTGAACAACACTTTACGCGCTGATATTTTTGTCAGTCAACCCAATCAAAGTGCTAGTCAGCTTGGCTCCCCGCTCGATCCACAAACGATTGATATTGTAGAATCCGTTGATGGTGTGGAGCGTGTGATTTATATTCGCACCGTTTATGCCCGCACCATTGATGATGATACGCCATTTATTCTTAATGCGGTGATGAGTGATATCAGTGATGGTAATCGTCAATGGATTTCTTCGATTGATGCTTCCACCGAAGAGATTTTTGCACAGGTCATTAATGGGGATGGCATGATTTTGACAGAGAATTTTGCCAACAATTGGGGCATTGAATGGCACGATGATTTGACATTAACTCTCCTCACAGACACCGGGCCTGCTGAATTTAAGGTGCTCGGTATTTATCCCGATTTTGGGACAGTCCAAGGTGGTGTGGTAATTGGGATTGATAACTATCGGGAATATTGGCAAGACGATAGCATCAGCAGTTTAGCCGCTTATGTTGAGGATGGGGCAGATATTCGGGCAGTGCAAGAAAATGTTCAATCTGAATTAGCGGGTTATGAATTGGTGGTGCAGTCGAATGCTGAATTGCGCACCTCCGCTCTCGAAATCTTTGACCGCACATTTGCCATTACGGGAGCGTTAAACTTGCTCGCCACTGTGGTCGCCTTTATCGGTATTTTGAGCGCGCTGATGGCTCTTCAACTGGAACGACAACGCGAAATTGGCATTTTACGGTCGAACGGTCTCACGCGGGGCCAACTCTTTAAACTAACTTTGTGGGAAACAGGTTTGATGGGGACAACGGCAGGAGCCTTAGCTATGCCGGTGGGCTTAGTCTTGGCGGCAATTCTAATTTATATCGTCAACTTCCGCAGTTTCGGCTGGACAATGGATTTGGCCTTGCGTTGGGAATTTTTTGCGCAAGCCTTTGCGGTCGCATTAGGCGCGGCTCTGTTAGCTGGACTCTATCCAGCTTGGTATATTGGCCGAGTGCAACCCGCCGACGCATTACGCTCAGAATAGTTATTACTGAGAACTGCCTTACATAGGATCGCGTAGTGAATGGGCTAACCATTTCAGTTTGAGCCAATTATAGGCATCAGGACGTGACCACGGATGATTTTGGCGGATACGCGCGAGAGCGGCTTCCGCCGAAATTTTCTCCATCAGAATTAGCGCGGCACAACTCACCGTGACAGACCGATTAAATCCCGCCGAGCAATGAACAAGAACACGTTGACCCTCTTTGAGTCGCTTAACCACCCATTGGGCTTCCAAAATCATTTCATCAATGGTCATGCCATCTTGGCCTTCGCCTTTATGGGACCAGCGATCAAATGGGGGAATCGTACTGTCATGCAACCATGCACTTGGCTCTTCTGACAGATTGAGAATCGCGTGAACGGCAGGGCGTAATTCGCCTTGGTTGTGCGTACCACCCACAAAAAAATTATCTTCACACATTTCTGCATTCAAAAGAAAATGAATGGGATCGCCCCCAAATTCACGTTGATCCTCAGTAGCTTCGGGCATAAATTGATCTTCCCATGATGGAGTCGGTGACCAATTTCGGATGACATTCGCTTCGTCGGTTAAACCGGGGCGTTCTTCGTAGGCAATTTCAGTTGGAGCCAGCAGTAATTTAGCGTATTCGGGTGAACTAGCCGTGACCATCCATAAGGTATCATCTTCCGGCGAAGGTTGCCAATAGAGCGCACCTTGCAAGTACCGTGCCGGATGATCCATAGATATCTCATCTAACTTGGCATAGACCCCTTTGCACTCAACCCATTTAACATTGGTAAAGCGCAAACGACGTGGGACGTAGGTTCCCTTGAGACTTTCATAGGGCTGACCATTTTCCCAATACATCTGGGGTGAACCATCGATAACTAATTCATGAAAATCTAAAAGAAATTCATGTTGGTCTTCATGATAAGTCAGCGATTCGAGACGGGCATTGGCTAGCGCGTCAAAATAGGGAAATTTCAATAGATGTGCATCAGCCATGTGTTCGACGATACCTCTCCAGCAACGCTATTTTGTTACCCAACATAACATACTTCAGGGAACTTGGCGATATGTTCTTGGGCATCAAATATACTATTTGATTGTCAGATTGGCATTGCTCAGACACAGGGTGCATTTTATGATGAGGAAAACTAGAATGGTTTCGAGAAAAAGCGATGACAATTACGATCTTAGTTATTGACAGTCAAGACATGATAGCTCCTTTGGTCAAAATATTAAATGCGTTGCCCGAATACGATGTGATTGGGGTTGCCCAGTCGCGTCAGGAAAGTCTAACCATCCTAAAAGAACATGAGATTGATGTTGTTCTATTTCTCATACATGATTCAGAGAAAGATTGGCCAACAACGTGTGAAGCTATCACATCAAAATTATCTTAGCCCTGTAATTATTCTGGCAGTATATGGCACGAATGAAGATATAAAACAAGCTATACTAGCAGGCGCTAAACATTTCCTTGTATCACCTTTTGATGTTAATGAAGTTTTGGCGACAATTCAGCAAGTTACTTCAACCTAGATAAATTAGGACGATACTATTTTTCATGACAGAAATTAATTACAATAACCGCCGCTTTGTTTCAGTTGAAAATACACCGAATGGTGAAGTCAGTGGTGATACCATCTTTGACTATCATCAAGATGGCCAGATTGTCTGGGCAACTTATCATGGCGGTTCAATTGTCAAAGGTCACTTGATCGCGACTGTTGATGATAAGGGCATGCTTAATATGCGCTATCACCACATCAATCAGCAAAATGAGATGATGACCAGTCGTTGCCAATCAACACCAGAAATATTGCCGGATGGACGAATTCGTCTCCATGAAGTTTGGCAATGGACTAGTGGTGATTTATCGAGCGGCACATCAATTATCGAAGAAATCAAAACCACTTAAGTGGACACAAATCGAGGTTTAAACATGCAGTTACCGAAATGGATTGTTTTGGGTGGAGCCCTAGTTGCTTTAGTGCTGGTGGGTGTAATTGGCTCATTTATCATTCAACCACCCCAAGATTTGATTACCCATGCCGAATTCTCTGCCGAAACTATCTCGCCAAACGCCGATGGGGTTGAGGATCTCGCTGTATTCAGCTATGGCATTTCTCAAAACGCAACCATCAATATTGTGTTTACCAATCAAGACACCAACGACTCTTTTCATTTTCGGGAAGATAAAGCCCGTAGTGCGGGTGAATATAATGTCAACTTTAGTGGGGTTGTTGACGGTTATGTGCATGACACCGATGAATTATATGAGGGTGTGGTAGAACGGCGGCTCATTCCGAATGGCCAGTATACATGGACCTTAACAGCCCAAACAGATGACGGCGATCAGGAAGAAGTTTCTGGTGAATTTATCGTTACGGATGCTGACAGTCAACTACCATTATTGCAATCCTTTGAAGTCAGTTCGGTGAAATTTACTCCCAATCAAGATGGGGTACGTGATCGGATTCGCGTCAACGTCTTCTTGAATAAGACCGCAGATTTGCAAGTTTATCTTGAAGACACAAAAGGCGTACGCACTTATTTGGCCGAACGTGAAGGTGGCCGTGAAGAAGGTGAAGAAGGCAGTCACGAATTTGATTATGATGGCGGTGTGGATGATGGTTTTGAACCGCCGATAGATGGTGTTTACTCACTCTATGCTGTTGCGCAAGATGATGAAGGGCAACGGGTTGTCCGCCAACAAATCATCGAAATTGATCAAGGTGGCTTGCCTCAAATGGAAATTATGGCGCAAACAACCGGGGCTACGGTTTGTTTTTATCGTGTTCCGTGGGAAGATCGGTTTTATAGCGTAGATGGTGACCTCGGCGATTTAATTGATTTACCAGAAGGTAGTTGCTCAGATAGATCATCCTTGACCCTTGAACAAGGTGATTTACTTGTCTTCAAATTGACAGTCCGCAATTATGGCCGCACCAAAGTGCGCACAATTGGGCCATTTCCCGGCACGGTTTATCTCGATAGCCAACAATCAAATTCGCTTGGATTTTTGGAACAAGATGGGGTTTGGCGTATTGGGATTGATTGTCAGGGCACCGCCAGTGATTATCCGTGGCGCTGGAGTATTGGAGTACCGGGTAAAGACCTAGACATTGTTCAAGATGAAGAATTGGACGACACATTCTATTACCTAAACAGTGCACCGGAAGAGGAAGAAAGCGCCGGAATCCAGAGCGAGGTTTGGGGCGCGATTCGGATGACGGAAATTCTAGAACGCAATCCTCGCAACTGTTGGGCGGGCCTCATTCATGAAGGCGTCAATGTTGACCCCTTCCAAACCAATGTCGGCACCCGCCCCATTAAGTTAGTCCCCGTTGAAGACTTTGCTACTGCGCAAGAAGATGGAGAAACCGCGTGGATGATCACACCATTCGGCGGCTAAATGAAATTAATCGACAATTCTATGCCCAAACTGCGCCGCATTTCAATCAAACACGGAATGCGGCGTGGGCCGGTTGGCAAAAATTACTGCCGCATATCGACTTAGCAGAACCACTACGTGTTTTAGATGTAGGGTGCGGTAACGGTCGATTTGGGCTTTTTCTTGCTGAACATTTTGCAGAAATTCACTATACAGGTTTAGATAATAGCCCTGAATTATTGCAATTTGCGCAAGAAGCTTTATCGGACAATATTTCCAACCTCAATTTGCAAGAACACGATATTATTCAGCAAGATTTACCGCCAGATGAATTCGACTTGGTCGTACTTTTCGGCGTAATACATCATGTGCCGGGTGATGCGAATCGCCAGAAATTCATCCAGAACCTTGCCGAAAAAGTAGCCCCCCAAGGTTATTTGGTTTATGCAAGTTGGCGGTTTTATGAACAACCTCGCTTCAAAAACCGTATCACCGCGTGGAGCGATGATATTCAAGTGGAAGAAAACGACTATCTCCTTGATTGGCGTTCTGGAACCACCGCGTTGCGTTATTGCCATTATGTGGATGATGCGGAACAGACTATGCTAAATCAGGCTACTGGCTTGGCTGAAATCACGACCTATCGCGCTGATGGTAAAACGCAAGACCTCAATTGTTACTCCGTTTTACGGCGTTCATAAATCTTAGAATTGCATCAAAGAGTCATCAATATTTCGCTGAAAACTTCGTTTCACATCTAAGTTTGTGTACAATTGATGGTGAATTGAAAACACGAAGGACTTGTATGGAACGTGAAGTAATCCCATTATTCCCATTAAATACCGTGTTGTTTCCGGGAATGCTACTACCTCTAAACATTTTTGAAGACCGCTACAAACTGATGCTCAAGCATTGCTTGGCCGAGTCAGTGGATTTTGGTGTAGTTTTACTTAAAGACGGTCAACCCGAAGGCCCCTTAACCGGGGATGTGTTTAGGATTGGGACAACAGCTCAAATTCGCCAAGTAGATAGTGTCGGTGAACGCTTCAATATTTTAAGTGTGGGTATTCGTCGGTTTCGAGTAATTGAACTGCATGCCGAACTTTACCCTTATTTGAGCGCAACTGTGGAATACTACCCGGTTGAAAGCGATTTTAGCCCGCATATAAAAGTTCTAGGACTTGAACTTCGGCGGCTTATGCAAAATTATCTGGAAACCTATAAACGTCTCAAAGGTAAATCCATCGAAATTTCTGACATGCCCGATGATCCTTTAACCCTAGCCTTTTTAATTGCGATCATTATGCCTGTTGAAAACGATGTAAAACAAGCGATTCTCAGTATTCCGGATACCTATGGTATGCTAAAAAAAGAATATGAACTGCTTCGCCATGAGAATCTTGTGTTGGAATTAATTGAAAAATCAAAACCAGCATGGGTTCAAGAAAAAATACAGTTCAATCTGAATTAGCCATTATGTAATGGATGTTTGCCATGTCAACCGATGAACATCAAGACCCCAATTTGCCAGAGGATGAACCTGAAAACGAAACACTGGAAAATGATGATTCGGATGAATCGCTACGCAGTGTCGAAGTTTCAATGGAGCGTGTGGAGAGTTTGCTCGCCAATGGTGAAATTGTTGAAGATCATGGCCGTTTGCGCTGGTCATCGAACTATACAATGCTGATTAGTGTTCAAGACGATGATCTACAATCTCTGGCCATCTATAAACCGCAAAAAGGCGAGCGCCCTTTATGGGATTTTCCAGACGGGACACTTTGTAAACGTGAAGTTGCCGCTTATGTGGTGTCACATGAACTTGGCTGGGATATCGTCGCCCCAACCGTTTTGCGTGAGGGCCCATTGGGTGTCGGCGCGGTTCAACTCTTTATTGAACATGACCCTGAAATCACCTATTTTCAATTGAGTGATGATTTTATTCCTCAATTACAACGCTTTGCGTTATTCGACTACATCACCAACAATACCGACCGCAAAGGCGGTCATTGCCTACTCGATAATCAGGGCAAGTTGTGGGGTATTGATCATGGAATTTGCTTCCATCAGCATCCCAAACTGCGCACGGTTATTTGGGATTTTGCAGGTGAGGCTGTTTCGGATGAATTGCTGAATGATTTGTCCCAGTTATGTGGTGTATTAAATGATCTAGACGCTCCATTCCGGCAACGTATGCAGGAATTATTAAATCCTGTTGAAATTCAAGCGTTTGAAATGCGACTTAATCGATTACTCAATCATCGCCAATTTCCCAAACCCGGTCCGGGTCCTAACTATCCTTGGCCGGCCGTATAAAGTGACACCTGAACACCGAAACCCACTAACCGTGGGTGAATCGCAGGTGACAGCCCGGTAATTTCAGGTACAATAACCCCCGCTTAATTTTGCCTAATACCCGTTGAGGACCATTCATGATTCAACGTTTGCTTGCCCTGTTTTTGCTTGGCTCTATATTTTTCACATTTCCGGGTTTATCCGCGACCGCTCAAGATGAAGCCCAATCTAACCATATTGTGGTTGCTATGAGCTCATTTGAAAGCCTAAATCCCGCGACTGTTTCGCGCTTTGATGTTGATAAAAAAGATTTGCTAGAAAATCTATTCGTTGGTTTAACCCGCTTTGATGCGCGGCGCGGTGTTGTATCGCCCATGCTGGCTACTAATTGGGAAGTCAGTGACAATGGCCTCACTTGGACATTTTATTTGCGCGACGATGTGCAATGGATGGAAGTCGTCGATGGCGACGCGAATATTATTCGTGCGGTGACTGCGCAAGATGTTGTCTACACAGTTCAACGCAGTTGCGATCCTAATCAAGAAACGCCCGTTGTAAACAGCAATTTTGCCATTATCGCGGGTTGTCAGGCCATGTTAGAACGACGTGACTATTGGACGATTGATCAAGCAGACTTGGATGCCAATATTGGGGCACACGCCATTGATGACACGACTGTTGAGTTTAACTTACTTTGGCCAGCTAGCTACTTCTTAACTCTCACGTCATTGCCAGAATTTCGTCCACTGCCAGCCGAACGAGCCAGCAACGGCACCTTCCCACTGGGCACTAATCTTGCCACCAGTGGGCCGTGGCTAGTCACCGAGTGGACTTCGCAACAAATGATTTTGCAAGCCAATCCAGAATGGCCAATTGAACGCGAAGGTAATTTGGATGAAGTTGAGATCGTATTTGACTTAGCACCCGAAACTGTTGCGAATCGTCTGGTGACTGGTACGCTTGATATGGCGCGCGTGGATGTTGGTACGGCGCAACAAATCGGCTTTGCGAATCCAGATTTGGTGCAAACAACTGAAGGTCAACCGCTCGATTTAATCGGTTTTAGTTTTGAAAACACTATTTTAGGTGATCCCGCCGTCCGACGTGCCTTAGCTCTCGCCATCGACCGGGATGCGATTGCGCAAGAGTTCACATCCCTCACCGGGACAATTTATGAACCGACCACGCGCTTTATTCCCTTAAATGTAATCGCCACTTCAACCGCGCCCGGTAGCCAATTTGATGTCAATCAAGCGCAAAATACACTTGCGCAAGCAGGCTATCCGAATTGCACAAACTTTCCGGCCCGTTTAAGTTTAGCCGTAGCGGATGATGCCTATTCAATTACTTTAGGTGAAATGATTTTAACGCAATGGCAAACCAATTTGGGCTGTGCTGAAGGTAGCTTTGAACTCGCTATTATTAGCCGTCAATTATTGAACGACAATGTTCATCAAACATTAGATAGTGAAGCAACCGCGCGCTATTCAATGTGGTTGGTGACATGGGCAAGTGACTACCCCGATGCCAACGCGTGGCTCTATGATGCTCTGCATTGCCAATGGGGATATTTGCGGGTTGGTCGTGGGTGTGATCAAAATGATGGATTATTGGATCAGGCCGGACAAGATTTAGATGTAGTAGCTCGCAGTCAAGCGTATACCCAAGTTGAAGCTAGTTTCTTTGGGTTTAACGGGAGTTTCCCCGTCATTCCACTAATGATTACTGGTGAACAATGGGTTACCCAAGCATGGTTAGATAATGTACCACGCTATGGGGCCTTTCAATTTGATCGTTGGCTATTAGTCCAAGAAGACTAACTAAACGCCAGAACCGACACTTTCTTCATCATCATGTCCGTAATAGGGTGCGCCCGTTTCACCGCGCGTTTCTTGTTGCGGACATTCTGCGCAATCAGGAATAGCCGAGATGCGATCATTATCAGTGCTTGTCGAACGGACAGGTGGATGTTCGCCAGTTCGAGTGCGTTTCAGAAAAGTACGTAGCACAGGCAAAGATTGCGTTTGGCGAGCCGGAAATTGACGAGGCAAACGGTCAACGTCTTCATTGGTCTCACGTGAATAAGTGAGAGATGTATCTTCTTGGGTTTCGTTACCCAAAAAATTTTTGATAACCATAGTCCTATTCCATCTCCTTTAGGCTATTTTAACAGCTAAACGACCATTTGCGAATATTTGTTCCCCTAAACTAATAAGTGTAGTCAAATCTTCACAAATAGCCGTTTCAAGTTGGAGATAAATTCGCCCGATTTTAATAGTTTAATGCCGCTTCTAGCACCGCGTCATTTTCATTTTGGATACCTTCTAATGTGGGTGTAATTGCAATATCCGGTTCAATGCCTACGCCCTCGAAAGGACCCCCATTCGGGAAATACTCGCGCTTAGCACTAATCCGAATTTTGATGCCATTTTCGTAATCCGCCATATAGGGCTGGCCAGAGGTGCCCATCGTTCGTTCACCAAGAATGGTGGCGCGGCCATTCGTTTTAAATGGTCCAGCGAAATCTTCGCCCGCTGAAACAGTCCAACCATCCGTCAATAAAATTAGTTGATTGGTAAATACCGTAGTCTCAGGCAAACTCGGTTTATCGCGCCACATAAATGACCCTTGGCGAAACGCATCATAAGCTTCGAGACTGGTGAGGGTATCTTTATCAATTTGGTCCTTAAACATTTCCGCAAGTTCCGAATAGACACCAAAAATCCCAAATCGAATGGGCGTTAGGACAGATCGACCTTGATAGGGACGGTCCATTAGCATATCCATTAATCTTACGGGGGTTGTGCCGCCTTGATTACCCCGCAAATCAATAATTAATTTAGACGCATCTTTATATTGGTGGACGAGTTCAATAGCCTCATCTTCATAGGTATTCGGGAAAAAGCGCGGAATGTGCATATAAGCAACTTGATCTGGTTTTAGCCATTTATGGGTAAGGGCAGGTGCATCTTGGGAAAGTGACGTCCGTTCAATGGTATGCGTTTGGCCATCATCAAGGGTTACTGTAAAAGAGGTATCTAAAACATAGCCAAAGAGATTAAAGCGATGACGTTTTTCAAACTCACTAGAAGCGTGAATAATGCCCTGATGTTCGGCATAGAACGCCTCAATCGGCTGATCATTCATATGGGTAATGATATTGCCTCTTTGCAAGGCATCGCGTTGGCTCTTGACGACAATCCATTGTCCTTCAACATATTTCACGCGAAATCCTAAATCTTCGCCGAAAACAGGCATGTCATGATAGGCGGAGTGTCCATTTTGGAGCGATGCAATGAGTTTTAAGCAAACTATGGCAAATTCACGCCGGTCCTCAGTGGCTAAACCAGCCTCTAAAGCTGTTTGATATGCCAATTCGAAATCATAGTCAGCGGGTAAGGCTTCCCAATGGGCAAAATATAAATGCACAGCAGTATGAACCTTCGAAAGAATTTCCGCTCGTTCGGCAAGTGATAATTTCATCATCTGATCCAATCTTGACCAAGAATAAATTGTTTACTGGTTTACACGGTGGTGACGTAATTAGTTCAGATAACATTTTGTGACATTGAGTTGGCTTACTAATAAAAGAGTTTTCAACATGTATTTATCTATCTTAATTTAGTCGTCGTAGTAGAGGGGCAAAAAATTGTTCAAAACTCTTCGCTATTTTTAGGGAAATCCATAGTTCATAGGGATTCATCAATTTTCAAACCTGTTCAAAACTTGTTGATAACGTGTTGAAAACAATTGAGTTTTGAACACTTATCGACAGATGTCATATGGATAGTGTGAGGTTTGACCTAAGTTTTGAACAGGTTTGTTGAAAACTTGATGATAACTCCGAGTCTCTATCCCACTATATCCGCATGAACAAAGGATTAGATACTGTTTAATAACCTGTTCAAAACTTGTTGATAACTTTTAAGTGTTGACTAAAAGATGTAGTCAAATAAGAAATTTAGCGCTAGTCTAGATAGACTTGTTAAAACTAGTTCAATACTGTGAAAAGGTACGATGTCTAATAAAACACCTAAAATTCTATTGCTCATAGTCGGCGCGATGCTCATTATCAGTTGGTTATTCGTTGGCACACTTCCCATCACTGAAGCAGAAAATCAACAATCGCCTGCCGAAGGACGTGCCTTTGCTCCTCAAGAAACTCAAGAACCAAGCGACACAACCGGTTCAGATGATAATCCCGATGACGGGTCTAGTGGCTTTGATCCTGCTAGTATGCCCGAAACAATTGCTGTTGCGGGGAATATAACAAGCGGTACGTCGGATGGAATCGTTCCAGATGGCCTGACCGTAAACCTCTATAGCATTGAATTTGATCAATCTGGTCAACCCGTCGCCGAAATTGCATCCGAAGAGGTTATTGCTGAAGGAACAAGCTTTGCTTTTGATGCTTTACCGGTCTCCATTAATGCCGGCGTTGTCGCTCAAGTTATTTATAACGGTGTACCCTTTGTTAGCGAAATTATTCCGGCCCACCAAGAAACTGATGGTGTTGCGCAACTTGACGTCACGATTTATGAAATTACCAATGACACCAGCCCCGTCTATTTCTCCGAAATTTGGTATATCGTCGGTGCATCTCCCGAAGAAGATCTGACCGAAGTTTATAACTGGTATTTTGTCCGCAACGATACGGATAGTGTGATTTACGACGAAGAAAACGGGGCATTGCGTATACCATTGCCGCCGGGCGCTTTTAGCGTTCAAGTTGAAGATAACACAGGCCGCTTCCAAGTTGATGAATCAAGTGGTAGTCCTGTCTTGGTTGATTACAACCCACTTCGTCCGGGTGAAGAAGATCAAATCATCGTTCAATACTTGATGAACTATACCGATGATGAACTCAATTTTGCGCAAACATTGGATTATCCAGCGAATCGCTTGAATGTTTATATCGCTCGAATTTTTGATCTTAAATTCGAAGCCAATGGTTTCTCTGGTGGCGATGTAACTGAATTGCGTGGGTTAGGTGACTATGCGCGCTACTCTAACGCCGACGTTTTGCCCGCCGGTGAACCTTTTACCTTTAATGTGACCGGTGGTGAACGCCTTGAACCTGTTGCTGAAGATTCAGCTTCTAGTGAAGATGGCAATGGTTTCCTTGATGATAATGCCAATTTGTTGCTCGTCGTGGGTGCATTAATGGTAGCTGTTGGTTTTGCCTATTTATTCATTGATTTGCAACGTCAACGGGTTCAAGTCACCCAAGCGCTCCATAATGCACAG
>JBNLCD010000024.1:0-21963 GCA_050303635.1 Anaerolineae bacterium | reverse complement strand
GCGTGAGCCATCCGGTAAGCGCACATCGATAATTGGATTGCGGGGTGAAATTTCACGACCCACCGCCCCTAAAATCAACTTAATGATATGCAGAATATGCTCTTCGCTTTTGAATTGCACATCCACTTGTTGGAGCTGGTTGTGCTTTTCAATATAGACTGAAGCCATGCCATTAATCATGATTTCTGTGACATCGGGATCTTCGAGAATTGCTTCAAGTGGTCCTAAATCAACATGTTCAAAATCATTGGTTGCCATTGTGGTTTATCCTTTATTGATATGTTTACAAGACATCTATAGCATGGCATGTTAACCATCGGCGACAACACGCCATTTTGGTCATTGTGTACCCTGTCCATTTAGCCATCAAATGCATCTAGCAACCCCCATTGCATGGCTTTGATGGATGCTTCGGTGCGCGAACTCGCGTTCAGTTTGATAAAGACATTATCTAAATGATATTTCACGGTGCGGGGGCTGATTTGAACTTGAGCGGCAATTTGTTTGTTGGTTAAGCCTTGCGCAGTCCAATACAAAATCTCTGTTTCACGCGGTGTTAGATCAACTTGAGGTGTTAGATCATATTCAATCTGAACCTCAGTGAAGTGCTGGTGTGCTTGTGATATTGAAATATTGAGCTGGGTTGATACATTTACATAATGTTCTAGTTCGCGACGTTGGCCATCGTCTGTAACAAAAATGTGCAATGTATTTTCTAGTAAGCGCAATTTGAGTTCGATATTTTGAGCGTGATGTTCAATCGCGACCTGACAAGCGGTCTCAATGGTACGAAAGAGTTGGATTTCGATATGGAGAGGTAAACGTTGGGCAAGGCGAGCTAAATCCAGAGTGATTTCAGTGCCCGCTGTCCGCTGAATTTGATTGGCGAGCGATTCAAGTGCAGTTTCTAAACCCAAGCTTTCCAAAACTTCAGGGTGCAGACTATTTTGCAAATCCCGTGTCCGTTGCAATAAGTCGCGCACTAATGAAGATAAGACTGCAAATGATAGGCGTGACTGGGGTGTAGCGGTCATCTCGTATGCATTCACTTGGGCCATAATCAGTTGAATTTGGCTGATCAATGACTGTTCTAGTTGCTGGGCCAGTCTTTGACGCTCTATTTCGAGGAGCGCCGCAATATCTTCAGTTATATGAGACCTATCATCAGACATGATATATTTCCTCAAAACAGACTATATTGTTCATTGTGACGCACGTTGTGTTCCTCGGCAATGTCTGTTTGGTCAGGTGCTGTGTCTAAATGGACAGGATCACATCGATAACCAAAATGAAAATGAGCCATAATGACCTGTTGACCTTGACATAATGTCAAGGCTTAGACTGCGATTAACTTAGCTAGAACGGAGCGTGATAAATGTTTCTCATCGGTGAATTTGCGCGGATTGCACGGGTTTCACGGCGACAATTACGCCATTATGCTGAATTAGGGTTATTTGAACCTAATCATATCGACGAAGAAACGGGATATCGGTATTACAGTGCTACGCAGTTGCCACGTCTCAATCGTATTTTAGCGCTCAAAGATTTGGGATTAAGTCTGGATCAAATCATCCGCTTGATGAATGAAAATATCGAACCTTCAGAAATTCAAGGAATGCTGACTCTCAAAAAGGCACAGATTGAGCAAACCATTCAAGATGAGTTGGCCAAAGTGCGTAATATCGAGGAACGTTTGTATCAGATTGAAACTGAAGGTGTGCTGAGCGATGAAGATGTCGTGCTAAAGTCTGTTCCCGAACAACAATTCTTATCCGTTCGTCAAGTCGTACCCACGGTCGAAGCGGGTTTTGCTTTGATTTATGAAATTCATCGTTTACTTCCAATGCGAGCAGGTAGAAGTGTACTGGGTAAATTCGGAGTGCTTTTTCACAGCGATGATTTCCTCATGGAAAATCTTGATGTAGAGATGGGTTTCCTGCTAGAACAAGATTTTGACAGTGAATTTCCATTAAGCGATGGTCGCAAACTTTCGGTGCGCACATTACCTGCCGTGCCTATGATGGCCAGTTTAGTTCGCGTCGGGATTCAGAATGACAGCGTGGGTCATTATGGTGCACTCGGGATGTGGATTGAAAAACATGGCTATCGGCTGGATGGTCCGGGCTGGGAAATCTTTGTACAACCACTTGAGATGGGCAAAGAAGACGAAGCCATTGTCGAAATTCAGCAACCGCTGAAGAAACGATAACTAATCATCTTAACTAGCTAAGTGACTGCAAAATCTAACAAAAAAAAGGTCATTCTAAGGAAAGTTATCATGACAAAGATTCCGCAAATCGATAAACACAAATTTGGCCCGTGGGCGATTGTCACAGGCGCATCATCGGGTATTGGTAAGGAAATGGCGCGCCAATTAGCGGCCAATGGACTTAATCTCGTTTTGGTCGCCCGTCGTCAAACGATATTAGAGGAGGTCGGGCAACAACTTCAACACCAGTACGGGGTGCAATATCGTGTTATCAGCGGTGACTTGAGTAATCCGCAATTTCTACCGACAATTTTCAGCGAAACCGCAGATCTCGATATCGGGTTATTAGTTTCCAATGCCGGGACAGGCTTGCCCGGTGAATTCTTGCAACTCCCACAAGATCATTTGCTAAACATGGTTAATCTGAATATCGTTGCCCACCTGTCACTAACTCATCATTATGGGCAACAGTTGATCAAACGGGGTCGTGGTGGCATCTTATTTGTCTCAGCGCTGGGAGCTTTGCAAGGTTTGCCCTATATGGCACAGGATAGTGCGACCAAAGTTTATACGATCAATTTGGCCGAGGCTTTACACACGGAATGGGCAAAATCAGGGGTGCATGTGTCTACGCTTATTCCGGGCGCAACCGATACCCCAATTGTGGAGAAGTTTGGTTTGACGGAAGACATGATGCCAATCAAACCAATGCCCGTTGAACAATGCGTGGCAGAAGGGTTACGGGCACTCAAGAAAAATAAAGTAACCCATATATCCGGACGTTTAAACCGTTTTATCACTTTGGTTTTGCCACGTAGACTCGCTGTCAAAATGAATGGCGTCCTGCTGTCCAAAGCTGTTCTAAATAAAGCTTAAAAGGGGGATTTGTCATGGAAAAAGCATTCAAGATGACACCCGCCATGAAATACGGCACATGGATTTTAGCCACTTTATTGAAACTGGGTATTCCCATGGGTCCGTTACGCCTGCTCGAGGTACGAGGTCGTAAATCTGGCAAAATCTATTCAACGCCAGTAGCACTTGTTCAGCAAGGCGAGCAAACATGGCTAGTTGCGGCATTTGGTGAGGTCGGCTGGGTCCGTAATATCCGTGCCAGTGGTCAAGCTGAGTTGGATAATGGGCGGACTGTGACAAAGATTGAAGTTTTGGAGTTAGATCATCAATCTGCCGCACCGATTCTCAAAGAATTTCTCAAGCGATTTGGCATCGTGCCATTTATTCCACCGTATTTTGAGACAACACGAGATTCCTCATTGTCTGAATTTGAGAAAGAAGCCCAACACCATCCAGTTTTTCGCGTGATCAAATCTAGCCATATCTAAATACAAAAAATGGAGGCCCGAGAGCCTCCATTGTCTTTTACTTGATAGTCCTAATCAGCTACGGACCAATCTTGAAGGTGCCAGTGACAACAGTGGGTTGCCCGACGAGACTGATTTCAACCTCGTAAGCGCCGTCGGATAAGCCGCTGATATCGTCAAAGATAAACACATCTTCCACGGTGCCGGCTGTGCCATAAGCACTGAAATCCCAGGCAACGGTACGGTTCACAAATTCTTGATCATCGCGATACCAAACCCGCTTCATTTGTGCGCCGACTGGTATATGACTGTAATCCCAAATCGCGTAGACACGCTTGGTGCCGCTGGGGAAACTTGTCATAGATGCCCCGGTTGGACTATTTGAGAAATAGAGACCTGTAAAATTCGGTCCTAGGTTGCTTTCAATGGTAAAGGTGGTTTCAAGGGCGGCATTGAGAATATCCGGCAACCACACCACAACTTTGTAATTGCCCGGTTCTAAACCATAACCCGAATCATAATCATAAAGACTGATATGGGTTAAACGCCCCGTACTGCCCCAATTGGCGCTCCAGTTTTCATCACGAATAGCAACGGCTACATCGTTACGATACCATTGCCGTTGCATCTTGGTTCCGACTGGAACATTGGCAAAATCAAAACGGATGAAGACTTCTTGGGTGCCATACGGCATCGTTGTCATATCTTCACCATCACTTGTCATACTAACTGATAGATTGCTTAGACTAGCAGGGCCCGAAACAATGGTGAAATTGCCGTCAACTTTGATGCCATAACTTGGCAGGGAAACAGATACATAATAGTTGCCGGCATCCAATCCTTCGGTGTAATCATAGAGACTGATATGGGTTAACCGTCCGGTGACACCCCAGTTTGCGCTCCATGCTTCATCTCGACTAGCAATCAAAACCCCATCCCGATACCATTCACGGTGCATATTGGTGCCAATCGGTACATTGCTATAGTTCCAGCGGGCGAAAACTTCCGTAGTGCCATTGGCAAAGGAAGTTTGATTGGTTCCACCGGCACTGGTCGAGAAGGATAACCCACTCATCGCTGGTGAAGCCGCCGTGGTGGGAAAACTAGTCGCCGCTTGAAATTGGGTGGCTGTTGGGAAGGTCGTCGCATTATTATTTTGCGGCGTCGCTGTCACAAAAACCACATTCCCTGATGTAGGGCTTGGTGTAAGTGCATTACCTCCAATGGGTACGGCTGTTGATGCTGGGGGAACAGTTGGATCAGCCGATGCCAAATTGCAGGCTAACATAGGTAAACTGAGAATAAGCGCTAACAATACGATAGCTTGTTTCACTAGAATATACTCCTGACTACTTTGGTTTTAACATTCCCCTAAATGTAGTATGCAATAGAATGCAGTTCAGTACTGAATTGCCTAACCACGGTAAGCTGACGTTCACCTGACGAGAAATTTGAACCTTAGAAATTATTGAGCGTAGGATAATAGTATGTCGCAAAAATACAATCCATGCGTTTCTTCACAGTTTATACTAAAGCTATGATCTCAGCAAAGGCACTACATCTGGCCTAAAGGATAGTATCTACCCGATCAAAACAAGTTTACAATGATGCAATATTCCGGGTAGGCGAAATGAAGTGAGAAGTAGTAAGCTTAGCGTAGTTTTATGGGAATTTCATCAGGATTAGTAAGGGAAGAATTTATGATCAATTGGTTGAAGTTTTGGGGAGTTGCATTGATCTGGGGTTCATCATTTCTGTTGATCAAAATGGCAGTTGATGATTTGGGTGCCTCTCCATTGGTTTCGATTCGGCTAGGTGGTGCGGCGGTTTTGTTTCTGATTTTCCTCATTGTGACAAAACGCAAGTTGCCTGAAACTAACGTCCAGAGAGCCGCTTTGGTTTTTATCGGTATATTCAATACAGCGGTGCCCTTCTTTCTTATCACATGGGGTGAAACGCGAATTGATAGCGGTTTGGCGACGGTTCTGAATTCAACGGTCCCGCTCTTTGGTCTGATTATTGCGCATTTTGCGCTGTCTGACGAACATCTCTCCCCTCTCAAAATAGCAGGTCTGCTGGTTGGTTTTGTCGGGGTTATTATTGTGATGTCGCAAAGCATCGGGACAGACGGTGGAGATTTAATAGGTCAATTGGCTGTTTTAGCCGCATCCAGTTCTTATGCAGTGTGCATTATTTCGATTCGGGTGTTCTTACGTAAGGTTGATCCGTATACAGTGGCGGGTTATAGCACCTTAGTTGGCGGCACAGTCATTGTTACCGCGACGCTGTTAACCACACCGTTCCCGACGCCCAATAGCGGTAATATCGACTCATTTTTGGCCGCTATGATTTTAGCCGCGGTGAATACCGTTGTTGCTTATTTCCTGTTCTTTGGCCTAATTCAAGAATGGGGTGCACGTGCGACACTCGTGACCTATGCCATGCCACCGATTGGCGTAACATTGGGTTATATCTTTCTGGATGAAGCCATTGGCTGGCATTTGGTTGTTGGCACAATCCTCATCATTGGCGGTATTATAGTGACCAAACGTCAGGCGCAACCTGAATATGTCGAAAGAGCGCAACCGGTACCCCAAGGATTAGACTAAATGTCAAAGGTCAAGATTAGCATCGGGCAATTTGCCATTCAAAAAGGTAACCCTGCCGCCAATTGGCAAACCGTTCAACAAATGACCGCTGAAGCGGCGCGCCAAGGTGGTGATATTGTCGTTTTCCCTGAATTGTGGAATGCGGGTTATGTTTTGCCTGAAGCTGAGCAACACGCCAGTTTATTAGGCGAAGGACTGTTTGCTGATTTAGCTGATCTTGCCGCTGAACACAATATTCATATTGTTGGTTCAACCTTTGAGCAATGTGCTAACGGTGTGGCGAATACGGCCAGTTTTATTACACCTAAAGACGGGTTGCAGGCATCCTATCAAAAAATCCATCTTTTTCCATTGATGGACGAGCATTTGTGGTTACAAGGTGGCAATAAGCCGACTCAGATTGAGACAAATTGGGGTGAGGCCGCGCTGGCCATTTGTTATGACTTACGCTTTCCGGAACTTTTCCGACGTTATGCAGTGAATGGCGCAAAAATCGCCTTTTTGCCGAGTGAATGGCCCCATCCGCGTCTGGCGCATTTTCAGACATTGGTCAGAGCACGGGCCATCGAAAATCAGATGTTTATGGTGGCCGTTAATCGTGTCGGCATAGATGAAGATAGTCAGACACATTTCTGTGGCCATTCAATGATTATCGATCCGTGGGGAGAGACAGTTTTGGAATTGGGTGAAAACGAAGGGGTTTATACAGCGGAGATTGACCTAGATTTGGTCGATGAAGTGCGCAAACGTATCCCCATTTTGCAAGACCGTCGTCCCGAAACTTATACAGACTAGTCAGTGTTATAAAAAGTGATCCTTCGGGGTCACTTTTTTGTAGGTATGATATCCTGAATGCAGATTAAGAACATGATTGACCACTGGTGTTATTGCTGTAGCAAAGCGCAGGGAGTAGGTGAGCACCTGTGTGTGCTCCCGCCCAAATTAGCGAACTAGTCAGCGTTAACGGGCGGACACATAGGTCCGCACCCTACTAAAAACCTCGCGCATGGTCAGTTAAGCTGTACACAAAACAAAACTTTAGCTCAAATTCAGGTTGTGATAGTTTATTCAATCGTGTTGCAGAAAGATTTCTACCATGAATATTACATATCTACAGCAGATGTATGACTACAATTATTGGGCTAATCGGCAGGTCTGGGATTGTATTCTCGCCCTAAGCGATGCTGACTTCAAAAAGCATCTTGATTATTCAATTGGCTCCATTCATATTCAAATCACCCATCTTATTGCCGTTGAGTCGTGGTGGTTTAAATATTTGGCTACGGATGATATTGAATTTGATGAGATTGAAAACTATCCAACACGGGATGCAATCCGCCAGCATTGGGATGGTGTCGAAACAATGGTCCGTAATTATCTGGCCAATCTCACTGAAACCGAGCTCGAACGCACAGTACGTCCACCATTTTGGAATGAAGAATATCAAGCCATCAAAGTTTGGGAAGCGATTATGCAAGTTTCTTATCATAGTCTCGATCATCGTGCCCAAATTTTGGCCGGTTTACACTCACTTGGTGCCCCCACCGTTGCCCAAGATTTCTTGAATTATTTGCGCGCAGATAGCTGATTTTCAGCTAGAATAGTTGCCCGTAAATGATAGTTTAGTCGTTTATTGATGTAGAGGAATATCCCCATGCCTAAAATAACGCACCATAAGTTACATGAGATGAAAAATAATAATGAACTAATTACGATGGTCACTGCGTATGACTATCCATCGGGTTTATTGGCAGATGCCAGCGGTGCGGAGATGATTTTAGTCGGAGACTCGGTTGGTATGGTGGTGCATGGCTTCGAAAATACGTTGTCGGTGACAATGGATATGATGGTGATGCACTGCCAAGCGGTAACGCGTGCTGTTAAACGCGCATTTGTCGTGGGTGATATGCCCTTTGGAAGTTATCAGACCGATCTAGCGACAGCCAAACGCAATGCCGTTCGTTTATTAGCAGAGGCCAACGTCGATGCGGTCAAACTTGAAGGCGGGCAACCCATGGCGGCAACCGTGCGCGCCCTTGTTGATATGGGAATTGCCGTGCATGGTCATATTGGGCTGACACCTCAAAGTGTGAGTGCATTTGGCGGGTTCAAAGTTCAGGGGCGAAGTCTTGATGATGCTCGCCGCTTGTTGGATGATGCACTGGCTATTCAAGATGCGGGCGCATTCGCGATTGTGCTTGAAGGTGTCCCTCTGCGTTTAGCCGAAATCATTACCAACAAGTTAGATATCCCTACCATTGGTATTGGGGCTGGCCCTCGCTGTGATGGTCAGGTGCTCGTTTGGCATGATTTACTCGGCCTTTATAACCAAAAAGCCATGAAATTCGTGAAACAATATGCGCAACTCGATCAACCTATTCTCAGCGCTTTAGAAGCTTATCGGGATGATGTTCGCGCTGGCAACTTTCCCACCGATGCCCACAGTTTTCACTTGAATGATGACGTGTGGCAAGCTATTTCAGCCGAGTTTGGCGAAAAATAAATTAAGTGGGTAATGGAATAGCGCGTCGCCATGCTTCCATTTGAATATTCGTGGTAATTTGAGCGTAAGGCGCAAATTGCGCGTTAATTTCGCTGAGATGGGTCATGGACTGAGCCACAACTTTGAGAATAAAACATTTTTCGCCAGTCACTCGATGAAATTCAATTACTTCTGGAATTTTCTGAGCGATATCTGGAATGAGGGATTTATAACGCCCTTCAACTTCAAGTTGAATCAGTGCCACGACATTCCAGCCCAAACTCTCCGGATTTATATCAGCCTGATATGATTTAATGATGCCTTGTTCAATTAAACGTTGAACACGTTCTGTCACCGCGGGTGGCGACAGATGAACCCGTCGGCCTAGTTCAGCATAAGATAGGCGCGCATCGTTTTGGAGTTCGTACACAATAAGTTGATCAATCTCGTCCAGCATGGCTATCAATCTCCTGCAATAACTTGTCTGACCTTAAATTCAACGGTAAATTGCCTCATTTGCCGTTGAAACATGATGGCATTTAGCATCGATAATTACTTAGAATAGGTGTATGGCTAAACAATCATCAACTAAGGATAAATCGAATGCCTCAAGTTTCCTACACTTTACTGGATGTTTTCACCAATACACGTTTTGGCGGTAATCAACTCGCTGTTTTCAGCGACAGTGGTGATTTAAGTACTGAAATGATGCAACAAATTGCGAATGAACTAAATTTATCAGAATCAGCATTTGTCCAGCCCGCGACTGTCGCTGAGGCAGATTATCGGGTGCGTTTTTTCACACCCAAGATTGAGTTGCCAATGGCCGGACACCCGACAGTGGGGACAGCGTATGCACTTGCTCGTCAAGGTCTGCACACCCAGCCTACTCTGCGCCTTCAACAAAATGTAGGCGTGATTAATGTTGAAATTGAAAACGATGCAGATGACCTAACTATCTGGATGAATCAGCCACTTCCTGAGTTTGGCAACATATTTGAAGATACGCAAATTCTGGCGGATATACTCTCCATTCCGGCAAGTGGAATTGATACCAATTATCCTGCGCAAGTGGTTTCAACAGGTGTACCCTTTCTGTATATTCCTATACGCGATATCGCCACGATGAATAGCCTCAAAGTCCGGCTCGATTTGTGGGAAAAATATCTCAAAGACTATGCAACGCCCCATATTTTTACTTTTAGTCGAGAAACACAACATGCTGGTTCAACAGTCCATAGCCGCATGTTTGCGCCCGCGATGGGCATTGCGGAAGATCCGGCCACGGGCGCGGCGAGTGGTCCCTTAGGTGCTTATCTAAAAAAATATAATTTAGTTGGACAGGCTGAACACATTATCAGCGAACAAGGTATTATGATGGGACGGCCTAGCTTTATTCAAATTGATGTAAGTATGGCAAACGGTGAATTTTCAAAGATACGCATCGGGGGTCAGAGTGTTTTAATTGGCGAAGGACAATTGTATATCTAAGCGGCTTACCAAGTTGGTTTATGATATCGTTTGTAAGATTTGATTACATATCAAGTAGAGTTAGAAAATTTCAGCTCTACTTTGATTATTTTTGTTAGTTTTTGACAATTATTTTACAGTCCTCATTTTGTGAATAAACAGTTTCAGGCTATAATAGTCTAAACGTATTATTTGATAAAAATGTAAATTTTTGCCTGACAAAAAGACCTTTTTTGTCCTTTGCGGCAACTTAATTGTTAAATTCAAATTACGTACGAACTTCTGGGATTAAAACGAACAGGGTGCTAGCCAATATGCAAAATTGCCCGAACTGCCATGCGGAAAACAAAGAACATGATGTCTACTGCTATCGTTGTGGAAGTATTTTACCATCCGTAAAATTGCCAAACACCGAAGAAACAGGCACAACCATCCTTAAGCAACAAACAGAGCGGCTTGCTATGCCTAAACGCCGTTGGGGAACGGCCCGGTTAGATAATGAAGCCCTTATCAGTTTGCGAATTCGCGGTGTGGAACAACCCCTCCAAGTGTATTTGACAGATGAGGTAGTGACCCTTGGACGCACCGTGGGAGAAGTTGTGGTTGAAGTCGATCTCAGCGACCATGATGCCGTTGAAAAAGGTGTTTCACGCCGACATGCTCAACTTGCTTTAGATAATGACACCGTCACCATTACTGATTTAGGTAGCGCGAACAACACCTATATTAATGGGCAACGGATTATTCCCAACGAGGCCCGAATTTTGCGCGATGGCGATGAAATCCGTTTAGGTCGATTGGTTATGAATGTGCGCTTTGGAGAGCTTCTTTGAGCAGTATCGACTCTAAAAAGCACCTTACACATTTAGATGAGCAAGGCACCGCCCGAATGGTCGATGTGGGGGACAAACCTGTTTCCCATCGTGTCGCTATCGCGGAAGGTTGGGTATACATGAGCGAAACTGCGCTAGTGGCTATCCGTGATGGGCAAGTTACTAAAGGCGATGTGCTAACCGTTGCGCGTATCGCAGGAATTATGGCGGGCAAGCAAACCTCAAATCTCATTCCTCTCTGTCATCCACTCCAACTCTCCAAAATTGATGTTGATGCATCTATTCATGAGGATAAATCGGCTGTCTATTTACGCAGTACGGCCAAAACCAACGGCCAAACTGGCGTGGAAATGGAAGCGTTAACTGCCGTAACCGTTGCCGCCTTGACTGTCTATGACATGGCGAAAGCTTTGGACCGTACGATGCGTCTAGAAGGTATCCGCCTGTTAGAAAAACGAGGCGGAGCAAGTGGAATTTATCAGGCCAAAACTTTGACAACAGATGATGAATAACATAACAAATTTCCAGATTTTTCTCTTTGCCACATTAAAAGATCTTGTTGGTGGTGATACTGCCAGTCTCAATCTCGATTTTCCAACCACGATTGAACAGATTCGTGCGGAATTAGCCATAAATTATCCGAAGTTGGCAGATGCTTTACCGAGCGCTATTGCTTCGGTAAATCATGAATTTGCCCAAGATGATATGGTGGTTCAGGCTTCAGATGAAATTGCCTTTTTCCCCCCTGTTTCTGGCGGAAGTTGTGGTTTTCCAGAAGTGGTTATGTTAGCTGAAGAACCGATTAGCTTAGATGATCTTGCTTTGCAAATTGTCACACCTGAAACGGGCGCGGTAGCGTTATTTAGTGGATATGTGCGCGGTACAACTAAACTAGAAGAAGGCATCCAAAAGACCGATTCACTTGAATATTCAGCTTATGCGCCAATGGCTATTTTAAAAATGCAACAGGTGATTAGTGAAATTCGGCAAAAATGGTCGGGGGTTCAAGGGATTGCTGTTGTACAACGTATTGGTCATCTCGAAATCAGCCAACCAACCATACTGATTGCCTGTGCCGCCGCCCATCGGGATGATGGATGTTTCGAAGCGGCGCGTTATGGTATTGATCGGCTTAAAGAAATTGTGCCTGTTTGGAAAAAAGAGATCAACGCCGAAAACGAAAAGTGGGTTGAAGGAAAATACCAACCCACCTCAGATGATCAAATGTCGTAAGCATTGTTTTAGCGGCGCTTCCGTTCAATCAACCGTTTGACAAAGGTACTAAACGCGGCTACATCAACTGGCTTTTGCATGGTGTAGTCGGCTTTGTCTTCAACATCCTCTGTCACCATGTGCGGATTTGCGGTCACGACCAGAATACTCATGGTACCCTTCGACTGCTTCGTATCAATATCCCGTAGAATATCTAACCCTGATATATCCGGCATTTGCAAATCTAAGACGAGTAAATCAAAGGTCTTCTCGGCGAGGGCGGTTTGACAACTCTTGCCGTTTTCAGCCTCATCTACCACAAACCCAGCATCTTCGAGCGCCATTCTGAAAATATCACGATTAAAATAATTATCATCCGTAACTAAGGCAGTAAATGGAGCCTGTTTAACTTCTTTGGCGGGTTCTTCTACTTCAGCCTTTTTAGGTGTTGTATCTTCCTTTGCCGCAACTTCAGGCTTAGTTTTAGCCGGGGCGTCCTTCGGAACTGTATCTACACTAGGTTTAGCCTTTTTGGGTGCAGAGACTTCAACCGGTGTAACTTCTACTTTTTTAGTTTCAACGGCTGGCGGTGAACTTTCCGTTGGAGTTGTTGATGGTACGGATTTCGTAATCACCTCCGCTTTCACTGGTTGATTATTTTGGTCTTGAGATTTCGGTTTAGAGTGTTTCATAGGGTCACCTTGGGTTATGATAGCGTATATAAAAATATTCACTTGATAAGGTTAGCGTTATAATGAATTATCTTGAATTCGTTGATTATCCTTCTGAAACTGTCCGCCAAATTGTGCAGGAACGTTACGCCCATAATTTAGGGATAGGTATTCCTTTCAACGGCACACGACGCTGGTATCTTGACCACTTTCAGAAAAATCCTGATGATATATTGACGAGTGATTATGTTATTCAATCTACTCGTCGTATGCGTCAGATCATTACGATGATGTACGCCGATGGTGTGACCTGTGTATATACCCCACTCTTGGGCCGTGACTTAGCCGAGCGCGGGGCCGAATATATGGATTGGGCCAACGACTCAATCTATCTCCTAGTCGATGAGGAAGCCATGACATGGTATCAATCCAATCATGTTCAGGTCTCCAGTTATGGTCAGCTCGATATATTAAGTGCAGATAGCCAAAATTTACTCGAAAACTTAGCCGAAGTAACACAATCTTCCACGGCTCAACATTATCTTCGTTATGGTATGTTTGCCGACCAGCCATTGTCCATAGTTATCGAAAAAACACTAATATTAGCCGACCAACTCGGTCGACAGCCAACATCGGACGAATTGGTAGAAGCTTTTTATAGCGGGCCACGGGTTGATATGCAGATGTGGATTGGAAGTGATCAGCCAAGTGTTTTTGATGTCCCACTCGTCATGCATGGTGCAACCGATCTGTATTTTCTACAATTCCCCACCCCATACCTTGATCATCAATTATGGCGACGGTTGCTCTATGATATTTTGTACGTGCGTGGTGACGAAGAAACGTTGTATCCTGAAAATATCAGTCCACAACGATTTATTACAGGTTTAGGTCACCGGGCGGATACCCATTGGCATCCTGCTATAGAATAATATTGCATTGTTAATCTGCACCTTTGGACAATAGGCGAATACATTTTATTCGCCTATTGTCTGTTCAAGTGGCTAATCCTCTAAAGCATAATAACCAGCTAAGGCGGCTAATATCGCCGACCGAACAACATTATGGGGGGTATATAAACATTTACCAATCCATAATGCATCGTAAGTTTCGGTTTCAATACGGGCTTGCAAATACTGAGCACCCATTTCTAAAGTTTCTCTGTCGATGGGTTCAACATTTTTATGCCAGTGCAACAGGGATAACATGCAATAGGCTGTCTCCTCAAGTGTGGAAAAGCCGTAATAGCCCCAGCCGCCATCACTACGTTGGGTCTTTACAATCCACTTGATACGTGGATTGGCCATGTCTTGATATTTATGGCTCATGACATACACGGCTTCAGTGGTCAGATAATATGGTGAAGCATGCCATTTATCAAACCAGAAATAGCCATTGATATCTTGTTGACGCAAAACTTTCGCGATCTTATGCTCCCAATGTTCACGCTGAGGATGGTTCGTGGCATGTTGAATGGCTCCCAGCATCCGCACATGCACACTTAATGAAATCCCGATTTCGCCGGGATAACAACGAAAATGTTCTTCTTCTTCAAAATTAGCGAACGGTGCGGCACTGACATCGTAGCCACCCCATTTCAAAACAGAATAAGTAACAGACGTTTCATCTAAATCAGGAATACTATAATATTTAGAGAAACCACAGCCTTTTTCATTATTCCAACTTTCATAAAGTTTGTCGAGAGCACTTCTGACCAGAGGTTGATCCGGTGTAATGACGCCCGCCAAACTAAGATGGTGGAGTGACCATGCCAACTCAAATATATCAATGGGGGCTACATTGGGTGAGCCACCATCCCCTTGTTTTTCAATCGTTTCTTGTAAATATTTTAAGGCTAACGGGTTGGTTTTTTCCGCATTCCATAATACGGCGGCGGTGGCGGCAGGTGAAATACCAATTGAATTGTTCTCTTCAAAAATATCTGATCCATCAAAACCAACATCTTTGGGAAAAAATTCTTGCGCGGCTTCGAGGGAAAAAGCCATCGTGCTATATTTCCAGTATTTAGAATTTTGGCCGAGCATATTTAGTTTACGTTCCACAACTTCAACATCTTTATAGAGGTTGGGTGGAACATCGAGGCCAAGGCGACGGGCTTCACGCAATAGACTGACAGTTAATACGGGGTAGGCAATAGTTTCAGACGGATCTAGATGTAAGCGCCCATTTAACCGCCATAGCGCTGATTCGCCCCATTTAATACGTTCTGAATCAAGAGGTTGGTCGCCACCCGCTTTAGCCAGTGCGATAATGGCCATAAGGGTTGAAATAACACGGTCATGATAATAATAGAGTTTGGCACCCCATGTGCCATCTTTATGCTGGCGTAATCTCAGCCAATTAAGCGCATCATCAAATCCGTGTTTAGGAAATTTTTTCGAGAGTATACCGATCCAAGCCGTATCATACGGCACACTGTTCATGCGGCCTTCGCCAAGTACAGCGAGAAGCTCATCTATCCAAACATCTAACTTTTCTTGGATATCATTCACAGTGGTTATGGTATATGCCATTACCAATATTCCTTCACCAAAATCTCTTGAGAATAAAAATCTACCTATTAGTCCTATTATCACTTTAACACAATTCAAACGAAATGAGGTGAGTATATTGTCAGAATTTCCAACAAAACTTTAGCATTTGAATCTTTTTCATGAAAAGTTCAAATTTTTTTTATACTTATGGCGAGACTATTAGACTTCCATAGAGGAATTTCTCAATAAACAAAAATAGGCGAGGATTTTGTGATACCATCCTCGCCTATGGTTTGCATTTACAAATTAAATGGACTTAGCTTTCAATACCCGCAAAGATGACAATTTCATCCCAGGCATCGAGATAATATTCTTCGGTGTCAGCATCTTCTTCAATATAGAAGAGAAGTTCGCTGGTTTCTTCGTCAGGATAAATACCCGGATCATTCAGGTATTCTTCATCAATCAAGCCCATTTCAAGGGCCGCGCCATTGGGTGACCCATAAGCGGTGTAGTTGCTAATATCAGCCCCGACTTGCGGGTGTAAAATGTAGTCAATGAAAGCATGAGCAAGTTCAACATTTGGCGCATCAACCGGAATAGCCAAATTATCAATCCAAACGACAGATCCTTCAGATGGAATGACATAGCCATAATCATCGCATTCACATTCATCCATAATTTGGAAAATATCACCGCTATATTCAACCGTCATATCGACATCACCACGCTCCAATAGAATTTGACCATCATCGGCGGCAATTGCGACAACGTTACTGGAGTGATCAATCATGTATTGGGTGGCTTCGTCAATTTCATCAAGATCAGTTGTATTGGGATCATAACCAAGCATGACCAAGCCAATAGCAATCATTGAACGCGGATCTTCAAGCCAAGCAACAGAACCATCGTAGTTGAGCATTTGTTCCCATGAAGTAACTTCTTCCCCAACTTCTGTGGCGTTGTAGCCAATACCAACTGTCCCCCATTGGTAAGGAACTGACCATTGGTTTTCGGGATCGTACGGAGCACCTACAAAAATATCACTTAAGTTCGCGAAATTCGGAATTTGTTCTAAATCTAGTGGCTCAAGTAAGCCTTCGTCAGCCATGATAGCAATGGTGTAATCGCTAGGTACGATAATATCATAGCCGGGATTGCCTTCGCGAATACGCGCCAGCATCGATTCGTTGCTTTCATAAATATCATATTCAACGGTTACGCCACAAGCTTCTTCAAAATTAGGAATGGTATCTTCGGCAATATAAGTTGACCAGTTATAAACGCTAAGAGTTTGCCCTTCAAAACCTTCGGGACATACCCACGGCTCCATTTCTTCGCCGTCACCATCATCCTGTGCAAAGCTGATGCTTGGTAGAATGGCGCCAACTGCCAATAAGGCAACGACAAAGATCATGAATAATTTACGCATCATCATACTCCTTAAAATTTTTACAAGGCGAATATTTATGCTTCACTGGCATTGCGACCTTGCAATACCAGAGAGATGCCAACTAGTAAGGTTGATGCCACAATCATCAACGTGGAAACAGCGTTAATTTCAGGTGTCACGGTCTGCTTCAATAGACCATAGACATACACTGTCAATGTGGTGGTTCCGACCCCGGTTGTCATTAACGTAATCACGAAATCGTCCAGCGATAACGTAAAGGCCAACAGAGCACCTGCTAAAATGCCGGGGAAGAGAAGCGGGAATGTGACCCGCCAGAATGTATGCCATTCATTAGCTCCCAAATCACGGGCCGCCTCTTCAAAACGAGGATTCATATCGACTAATCTGGCTCTGACCACAATGGCTACAAATGAGATATTGAAAGCGACATGTGCAACAATAATCGTCATATAGCCAAACCCAAATTCATAATGGGTGCCAAATATATAGTTGATTGTGTCGACAATGCCGAGGGCTAATTCACTTTCGCCCAGATAGTCGAATGCCAAGTTAAAGAAAATATATAACGAAAATGCCTGGGCAATTTCAGGAATGGCAACGGGTAAGAATAAAAAGCCGGAAATCAGATTTTTACCTGGATATTTACCGCGCACTAAGCTCATAGCCAGCAAGGTTCCAAGCGCGGTCGCAATAAGAGTTGATGAAATACTTACGATCATCGAGTTTTGTAGTGTTTCGAGCATTAGTTCAGTTGAGAAATCTTCTTTGCTACGAGCGACGCTATCCGTAATTTGAACGTACCAACGCGTCGAGAAGCCACGCCAGACACCCGTTGAGCGGGAATCGTTAAATGAGAACAAAATCAAGATCGTAATGGGAATCCAGAGGAACACATAGTTGACCACCGGCGCGGCCCACAAAATAATCTTGCCGGCCCATTCAATGGCGGTATCACGGATCATCTTAATCTCGTCGCCCAACGGGAAATTCTCGGCGATCAGCGCTTTGGTTTCATCTAACAGAATGCCGGGGAGAGATGTAATTGTATTATAGACGTTCATAATAGGCGTGATAATTTTGGACCACAAACTGCGATCTGCCGAAATGTCACGTTCAACTGAAGAAGGACCTTCGGCAGTGCTTCGTTCGACCAGCATGTACACCAGCATACCGAGCGCGACGATTCCCATCAACACAATAGAGGTAGCGGAGCCGCGTGGCATATTTCGTCGGCGGAAGGCATTGTTGATGAGGTTACCAATCATCAAGCCTTGTACACCACCCAATAAATCCGGTGTTACAAAAGCCCCAATCGCGGGCACAAAAACGAGAATAATACCGGCAATCACACCGGGGAATGTCATGGGTAAAAGGATTCTTCTAAACGCACTCCATTTATTGCCACCTAAATCATGAGCGGCTTCTATCATTCTGAAATCAAAGCGTTCTAACGTACCGTATATCGGCAAAATCATAAATGGCAAGAACCCATAAACCATCCCGATGATCACCGCTTTCCGGGTATAGAGAATCTCCCATGGCTCATCAAGAAAGCCCCATTCAACCATATAATGGTTAAATATCCCGTTATTACCGAGAAGAACCTGCCACGCATATGTTCGTATCAGGAAATTTGTCCAAAAAGGTAGAATAACAAGAAATAGACTGAGCTGTTTGACCCATTGTTTTTTGCGAGTTGAGATAAAGAAAGCCAGTGGATAACCAATCACAAGACATAAAAGTGTCGTCGTGCCGGCCATCTCAATTGAACGGTCTAAAATAGGTCGATAAGTTTCATCAACATATTCATAATTTTCTTTGGTCCATTCGTGGATAACCGTACCGCGTGGACCGCGCTCCCAAAAGCTGACGACAATAACAATAATCAGGGGCGCAAGAAAAAATAGGATCAACCAAGTCATCGCGGGGACCGATAATAAGCATCCTTTGAAACTTGGCGTGCGTGCTAATCTAATTTTATCCGTACTATTTTGTTGGCTCATAATTTGGATTTTCCCAAACAATTAATGTGGACCAATTATCAGAGGCCTCATCTTCAATATAATTTTCAAGTAAACCGCGCACGACAAATCCATTTCTAAGTTGAAAGCTTAACGTTGAATCAAATAACGCGCCTTGTACAACTTGATCAACATAGTCAGGTACACTGAGCTTGCCCTTATATGCCACATAACCCGGCAATAATCCGCCTGCGACAATGCCCCGTCGATTGAAATCGATGACGACTTGTTTGCGCGCTTGATACAGTAATTTTCCAATGCCACGGCCGCGATAATCAGGATGAACACTGATATCCGCCCCGTAATACCATTCCCCATTGGGATCGTGATTGGTGTAATAGCCACCTGCGATAATATCCATAAAACTATGGCTGTGGTCAGAAAAATCAAAATCAATGAAAAAACCTGATCCTAAACCCACTATGACATCCCCAATGAGGGCGACAAACTCACCTTCGGGAAAAAGCTCACAATGCTTTTCGAACATGGCTTTGGTCATCAACTCGGCTTCACCAAGTGTTGGAAAGCAAGCCCGTTGCAAGTCTTCCAGCGCCTGACAATATTCCAGCGCCACATTTACAATGCGGACTGGCTCGCTCATAGGACAAATCTTTCATAGTCATTATCTTGTGGTGAACCCAAGACTGCCCAAAACTCGCCTGTGGCCGGACGCATAATCGTGGCCCCTAAGGTTGCTAAATGCAGAGGAGCTTTATCCTGCACACAAATAGCACTTCCTTCACGGGTTAAGGCGATTAAATCATCAGGACTGACTTGATTTTGGCCCAATAGTTGATTGCCTATTTTGAGACGTTTTTGCGATGATTCGAGTGAAAGCGGATGACGTTCCCGCTCAACAAGATGATTTTCGGAGATTAAGCAGTGATTGGTGTGAACAATCGGGTCGCCTTCTAATTTCTCGATGTGATACCGTTGGGACATAGCCTCGATGTTGTAGCCAGTGCCATGTTTATCCATCAGAATATAGTTATGGGCACCCATAAGCTTGGCATTCAAAATACAATCCAGCGCATCTTCGATATTTGTCTGAGCTAAAACCTTGCGCACTACAAAATTCCAGATAACACCGTTTTGACCTTCGCCCATAATATTATTGATGCCAATAGCAATCCCCTCAGCATTCATACCAATTTGTCCGATACAACCCATTGTGGTGAAACACATGAAGGGAATACCATGATCCGGTTGAACATCCAGCATCAAAACATAGGGTTCTGCTGTCGCATGCATATCCCAAGTTTGGCCGATGAATGCATTGCCTTCGGCGGTGGATTGATTGGGGACTAAAAATGCGGTGCAATCATCTTCACCAACAGTGCGAGCGTGGCTTTGATTAGCGGTATAAACATAGTCCACAAAATCAGTAAACCCATTCGTGATTATCAGTTCAGCAGGGCTTAATTCGGTTGCATCCGCTAAACCTTGGAGTTCTTCCATCAAATCATGGGAATATTGAGCATGTTCGATCACGGACGCTTCAGCTAAAGCAATGACTTCAGACCGGGCCATGTTATCCACCCCGGACCACTTGGGGTCGGTGCAGAGATGGACACGTTCGGCGGTATATTCTCGAATTTGTGCTTTAAATTTTTGGCCATGTTGATAGCCAATTTCATAGGGTGAACCACTAAGTTTGAGCGGTTGAATAGCCATAAAGATATCCTGTCCCTTATTCTGTCAGAATACGACTATTATTATTTTCCCAGAAGACATGCACGGTTTCGCCCGGTTCAAAGAACCGATCATGGCGAGTACCTATGTTTTGACTGCGACAGATGAGCTCTACATCGGAACCAACATCCACGTGATATCGAATATCCGTCCCAATATAAAATGTTTGGTTGATGGTGCCCTTAACAACCGTTTGATCAGGCTCATTGGCTAGATAATTCGCAAAATCTGTCGCTGAAGTTTCCACGGTTTGGTTTTGGCGAATCATGCCTTCGGTGCCAAATATGCCGATTTTTTCAGGGCGGATCGCAACGGTGACCGCATCTCCAACATTGGGATAATGCTCACCTAAGAAGGAGTCGATTTCCGTGTGCTGACCAATCAACACGCGGCCATATTCACCTTTATTCTCAAGGAATTTGGCTGGAATAAAATTCGTCTCGCCAATGAAATCAGCAACATAGCGGGTATTCGGGTAATCATAAATCTCGGTGGGTGAACCCAATTGCTCAATACGACCATCACGCATCACAGCGATTCGATCGGCCATTGTCAGGGCTTCTTCTTGGTCATGGGTCACGTAGATAAAGGTAATCCCCAATTGTTGTTGCATCGTTTTAAGTTCATATTGCATAGCCTTGCGCAACTTAAGATCGAGCGCGCCGAGCGGTTCATCGAGCAGGAGAACGGTTGGCTTTTTGACCAATGCACGGGCTAACGCAACCCGTTGTTGTTGTCCGCCCGATAATTGACGGGGCCGACGATTAGATACATTGGGAAGTTGAACCAGTTCCAAAGCTTCATTCGCTCGTTGAACAGCTTCTTTGTGCCGGACATTTTCCATTTTGAGCCCAAACATGACATTTTGGAGAACTGTCATATGAGGAAAAAGCGCATAATCTTGGAAAACGGTATTTACCGGACGACGATAGGGTGGAGTGCGGCGGACAGACTTGCCTTGAATTAAGATATCACCTTGGGTGGCATCCTCAAATCCGGCAATCATGCGCAGAGTGGTTGTTTTACCACAGCCACTCGGTCCCAGTAAGGCAAAAAACTCACCATCGTAGATTTGGAGTGAGAGGTCATCGACCGCTTTAAAAGCGACTTGACCTGCCGCTGTATGAAAAACTTTGGTTACATTTTGGAGTTCAACATCAACCGGTTTCATCAAAAATAAGCCTCAATTATTTAAGCAAGAGTAAGTTATGGTTCTGGACTCAATACTAAATTCGTAAAAACGCTATATTTCTGCTGTATATTTGTTTCTTTGTCTCATTAGTGCTTAAACTAAATAGTAATCGTAAAGTTTTTTCTTGACAAGTACGAAAATCGTAGCAATACTTAGTATACATTGCAGTTTTTCGTAAATTATAACACAGAAAGGCAGACCAGTGGATCAATTAGACATCGCAATTATTGAATTTCTACAAAAAGATGCACGGATGCCATTAACCGATATTGCGAGTGCACTGGGTGTCGTTGAAGGTACCGTCCGCAATCGCGTTGGTAAACTTTTAGATAGCCAAATTT
>JBNLCD010000023.1:0-22016 GCA_050303635.1 Anaerolineae bacterium | reverse complement strand
CTTCAAGCATGAAATTTGTCCTTTACAAACAATACGTTACCACTAGTTTGATTTTGGGTTGAGCTAACGCTAGCGGATTCTGTAAGCGGCGACAAGAGCAATCCCAGAAAATTACAAATTTCTATTTCTTCGGTAAAATGAGGAGCGTGTATTTTTTCAAGTTTCAGGTTGAAATGATGTCTCAGAAACAAACCACCCAAGTGATTAACGCGCATGAACGTAGTTATGATGACCCGATACGCTTGACCGCAGGCGAAAGGGTGCGGATTACCAAACAGGATATGTGGGATAATGATTCTTTGTGGCTCTGGTGTATTGCTGATTCGGGTAAGGAAGGCTGGGTGCCTGCAAATTTCATAGAGCGGAATGGCGAGAACGGCGTTGTTCAGTATGATTATAATGCCATTGAACTTACGGTTGTCGTTGGCGAAAACCTAACTATCTTTAATGAAGAAAGTGGTTGGTATTGGGTGGCAAATCAACAGGGTGAAGAAGGTTGGGTGCCCATCATATGTTGTCAGGAATTAGATTAATTTCAGAGATAATCTGGGGGTAAAAGATGGAAATTTTGTTAAGTGTTTTAGCATTGGTATCTGGAATAATTTGTATTTATGCGGATTATGCCGGAAAAAGACAGTTGGTCTATGTTTTTAAGCCACTAACGATGGTGTTTATTATTATCTTGGCTATCTCGCAAGATTCAACTGTCAGTGATACCTATAAATGGTTGATTATTATTGGCCTGTTATTCTCCATCATGGGGGATGTGTGGCTGATGTTGCCACAAGATTATTTTATTCGAGGATTAGTTAGTTTTTTGATTGCTCATCTTTTCTATATTGCTGGATTTTTGAGCATCAACACTGATTTTTCAACGTTTTTAGTGCGATTGCCGCTGGTTCTTGTGGCGGGGGGTGTTTTCATGTATTTGCGTCCCCATCTCGGTAAATATTTTGGTCCTGTCGTGGTCTATATGCTCGTTATTCTGGGAATGGGACTTTTTGCACCCAATCGTTATTTTGAATTTGAGGATAGTGCTGGATTAGCCGCCGTCGCTGGGGCAGTTTTATTTATGCTGTCCGATTCGGTGTTGGCCATTAATAAATTTGCGAAACCTTTTCTAGCGGCGCAGGGCATTATTCTCAGCACGTATTTTGTAGCACAGGGGTTGATTGCACTGTCAATTTAGATTACCGCCACGCTGGCGTGCCATAAATCATATCGGGTTGGATAGCGGCTTGCCCTAAAGCATCAATGGCAGAGTCAAAATCAACATGATGGGTGTGAATATAAGGAAAAATTTGGCGTAGATACGGGGTGACATGAATGCGCCCCGTTTTAATTTCACGGAGAAAGAGTTCCGCGAGAATACCGCCTTCTTCCATAAAACCGCGCTCATAAAAAGCTCGGATGGTTCGTTCCCGATCATAATCAACGCGCCGATGTTGGACAAGCCAATGCTGATTTTGACGGGTCAAGACGCCATACGAAGGGAGGGGTATGCCGTCGAGGGAAAGACCAACCGCGCCGACATTGACAAGAGTTTTTTTCTGCCACGGGCACACTATTGGTAAGTGGGTGTGTCCATTCACAATGATGTTGTGTTCCACCCCACCGTAGAGTGCGGCAAATTCTTCATCAGTTGTGCTGGGATGAAACCCACCTGACAAGTCATGCAAAGCCCCATGCATAATCAGCACATCTTCAACCTCGATAGAAATGGGCAATTGATCGAGAAAGCCAAAATCTTCAGAGCGTAGATTTTTATATGTCCAATGCACGGGGGCCCATTGTGGCATGGGAAAATCAGCGGGATTCACGGCGAAATCAAGAAGATATTGTTCATGATTGCCGCGCACCATTGCCCAATTTTCGGCTTGAATAAAATCCAAAACTTCAGTGGGAAAAACGCCACCATTAATCGCATCACCTGCGACAAAGACAGTATCAACCCCTTGCGCTTGAATATCTGCCGCGACTGCTTCCAACGCAGGCAAATTACTATGAATATCTGAAATTATGGCAAATCGCATAAAACTTATAATCCGCTACTTGGCACGTCTTGCTGGGCTTTTTTAGAAATTTCTCGTCGTAATTCATTCCGTTTAGCCTGATATTCCATATAGACCCATATGGAAACCGCCACCATGATGGAACCTATCAAGAATAAATCAGATGGAATGTCGAAGTCAGCAACATAGGCTAGTAAACCTAAAATCACAGCGAGCGGGGCACCGATGATAATTATTATCAGCATGACATCGCCAAATCGCACTCGTGCAGTTAAATCACCTGTAACAATAAGCTTCAAAATAGCATATGTTACGGCGATAAGTGCCGCATATACAAGCTCTTCACTTTCGAAAATTTCCACCATTACACCTTAGTAGCGTTGCACCCGTTCCAGCGCAATATTGGCCTGTAAATAGTTGGGATTGAAATCCACCGCGTTCTGATATTCAGTTTGGGCCGAAGTGTAATTGCCCTGCATTTCATAGACGCGACCTTTGAAATAGTACGTTTCTTCGACAAAAGTCGTCGTCTTTAGAGTGTTGTTGGCTAGAGTCAGCACGTCGTCAAAGCGTCCCGTCTGTAAATAGGCTTCATAGGGATTGTATTGGTACCACATCATGCGATACGGAACACCCAATTCAAATGCACGTGAATAAGCACTGACCGCTTCTTCATAGCGACCAATGGCGGTTAAGCTGGTTCCCAAGTTAAACCAGATAAACTCATTATTGGGATCAGCTTGGGCTTCAGCCTGCGCAACTTGCACAGCCTTCGTGCGATTAGTGCCCTCATTCCAATCTGACCCAAGAAAGTCGATTAGTTCTTGTTGCCGATTTGGCGGATAAATCACTATATAGTTACGGTTAAAGGATTGCCATTGTCGATCAAATTGGGTTTCGCCATAAACAACCGTCGGTGAACGGGGCAGACCTAAATAGGAGTCGTAGACAGTAACGGTGTTGCGGCTGGTATCGTAGCCAATGACGGTTTCATAGTGACCAAACCAACCTTCGCCGCCGGGTTCATAGCCTGACTCAATAATTACCACAAAATCATGACTCACCAGCCAGCGCAGTTGCTCAAGGGTGCCAGCCATGCGCCAAATCGCATTGAGATTGGTATAACGCGTCACATATTCCACCATTTGTTGAGGTGTGACATTTTTATCTTCTTTATTGGGTTTAAGAAATCCAGCCGTGTCATCTTGACTGCCATCCCAATTGTAGTAAGACAAGCCCATGGCTAAATTGGCCGGACCGCAATTATTCCAGCCCTGTTGATAGAAAGTGATGCCTTCAAGATAGTAACTGGTTGGCGGCGGCAACGGTGTGCTTGTCGCTGGCGGCGGTGAGAGTGTTGGAAAAACAATCTCGGTCGGTGTTAACGTCACTGTCGCCGTTGGTTCCGAAGTTTGCTCAAGCGCGGCTTCTTGGGTTAAACGGTTATTGGCCCGCGCTGTCGCTTTAAAATCAGGTGTTTCGCTTGGCTCAGTTGTCGCCGTTGCAGGTATCTCAGTTGGTGTATGGCTGGGTTCTAATGTCGCGGTAACGGCTTGGGCAATGCTGACGGGATTAGTCGGTGCTAAAATTGTGACCGGTGGATTCTGATCACTCGATTCCGCTCGACGAATTTCAAAATTACCCAATACTTGGGTGCTCCCAAATAGACCGAGTAATATCACGAGAAACCCAATATTGAATCCGGCAATAAGCCATGCTAAACGACCCGCTAAACTAGGACGGTGTGGTGGCTCAATCCAATTTGTTTCCCCATGAACCTCTACCCCCTCAGGTGGTTCTGGCAGAGGTGTAAAAGCTAATTGATCCTTTTCCATGTTGATTCTACCCAGCGAAAAACTAGTGTGTTTTGAACGGTTGTGTTATCTGGATTCGGCAAAATAGCCACGTTGGCGATGCGTTTTCCAAATTCGTCGCGGGTGATGGTTACGCTCACCACGCGCGGAATGGGACTATTGGGGTCACGCTCACTAAAGTATTTGGCGGCAGTCCCCATCACAGCCGTATCCAGTGTATCGTAAAAATTGCGGAATGCATCGGGATCATTCGCGGAATGGGCGGTGTGTTCAGCCCGTAGCCGCCATTGGAAGAAATCAGTCCAATCCATAGCATTCAGTTGTTCATCTGGCATATCATCGACTGAGATTCCAAAGGCGATTTCGATAAAGCCAATTTTTGAGTCGATGTTTAGATTTTGCAAAATTTGAGTGGGGAATTGGGGTCCCCAGAATTGTTCAATGGATGCGAAAAAAGTTGAGCTCATTGGTGAACTCGGATTCAGATCACTGATCAGCCAGGCTTGGGCATGTTCCGAAATCCAATAAATATCTTCATAGGGTGAAACAAGATTGAGATCGCCACCGGCTTGATAAGCCAAACTCCGCAAGGTAATCATTTCGAGTAGCGTCGATTGAATATCAGCGGATGGAACTACGTCAAAAGGCGCACGTCCCCCAAGGAGCGGCGATGGAATTTTAAGTGTTAAATCATCATACGGGTCCCATGTTGGTCCAGCTAATGATTCGGGCACAATGGCGATGGTTAGTTCCGGAATATCTTCACAGAGGATTTTCTCACAACTACCGTTCCACCAATTTTCAGCTAAGGGAGCGACAGCTTTAGCCACGTCTTCATCTAAATCAAAATAGGTGACGCGCAAATTATCTTTTTTGATGGTTTGTTCTTTGCCCCAAAATTCAATATCGGGCGGCACATGACGCCAGCCATTTTGCGTGTTTTCAATATCGCCATTTTGGTCAGTAACAACATCATTGTAGCGCCAATAAAACCAGACCATGCGATAAGGCACATCATTGATAACTTGCTCAACGACCACGCGACCACGCGGTTGGTTATGGTCCACTTCGATATCAATGATTTGCGCATCGCCCAGCCAGCCATTTTGTTTAAAACTTTGATACTCATCAAACAGGGCATGTTGACCATTCATCCAATCTTCGCTGGCACTGCGTTGCACATTGATGAAGTTACTGCGATTACCAATGCGTAACGCTGTCAGCTCAACGTCAACGGTTGCGCGTAAGTCATCTTCAGCCCGTTGATCCACTTGATGAATACGCCATTGGACCGCTGTGATCACGCCACCGAAAAGGATGGCCACAATGATCATGAAGATCAAAAGCCGTCGCCGTTGTTGACGTCGTTCATGTTTTGCTGAAGGATCTTCAGTTGCTCTTTGTTTAGAGCGTTCAGATTCAACTTGCCAGTCGAGTTGGATACCCATAATTTTCCGTCACTATATAGCGTATCTGAATTGTCCTAGCCTAGAAAAGCACCGTCTTTTTGTCAATGGCGGCTAACCTGTGGTTTACCTGCGTATCCCCTGATTTCAGATGAGAATCTCTCTCATAAACTGGGGGACTAACCCATATTTTCTAGACGTATATTTCTATTTTACCCGCATGAGGACTATCTGCGCTAAAAGATGAGACCCACCTTAGTAAATTGGTATGTTAGCAAAGCGGTCAATTGGTACTGTTGAGTTGGTCGCCAATTTCCTAGCATCAACTATGAGTACCGAATTGAATTGAAGGAGCATTTTGCTATGAAATTATCTTATTTACTGATTATGGTGGGCTTGGTGGCCGGTTTTATCATCCCCGCTTTGCAATCCCCCGGCGTACAGGCTCAAGGAGACAACACCATGCGTGTTCACAGTTTTTTCGGTGGCACCACCCATGCCCGCTGGGAAAATAAAATGATTGGAGAGTATGGGGATACTCATCCCGACATAAAAATAAATTATTCTTCAACAGGTTTATACAGTTCGCCTATTCCTTTACGGAGTCTGGATACGCAAATTAATCATGAAGATCACCCGGATGTCTTTATGGGATTTATTGCGGGGGGCGCTCTGCATACCTATATTGAACAAGGGTTGATTGCTGATATCAGTGATTTGTGGGAAGAAATGGGTTGGTATGATCAATATCCGCAAAGTGTCATAGATATGGCGTCTTACGAAGGCAAGCAATATTTTGTACCGGGTGGAATGCAATGGAATCCAGTCTTTTATAACACCACCGTTTTTGCCGAGAATAATATCGAGCCACCCGAAACATGGGACGCGCTGTTGGCAACCTGTGATCAGCTTTATGCCGCAGGTGTGCGACCGTTTACTGTCTCTACATCGGGCTGGATTCCACCATCCGCGCGTTGGTTTACCATGCTCTCGCTGCGTTTGAATGGGGCTGAATTTCATGACCAATTGATGCGTGGTGAAATTAGCTGGGAAGATGATCGCGTACGGGCAATTTTTGAATATTGGCAAGAAGCGTCTAAACATAATTGTTTTGGTGATGATATTCAGGATGTTAATTATGCGGCGGCGGTGAGTGAATTAGCCCAAGGCCAAGCGGCGATGTATCTCTTAGGTGAATGGATTTATGAGTCCAATGCCATCATTGACGCCAGCGACCAAATTGATTTCTTCCGTTTCCCACCCATTAACGAAGAATTTGGGCATGATGAAATTGTGCATTACTACGGTGCCTATATGCACGCGAATACCGAACATCCCGAAGAAGCACGTGAGTTTTTGCGGTATTTTGGTAGTGCCGAGGCTCAGTTGGGTATTGTGGAAGGGGTGCGGCGCGCAGTAACGACTAATGCGGTTGATATCAATACTATGCCGCCGTATCAACAAAAAGGTGTCGAATTTGTGGCAAAAAGTCGGGCGCTCGTCCCGCTCTTTGAAGTGAGCCCATTTGATAATACGGTAGCGGTCCATGGTTTAAACCGTTTTCAAGGTTTTTACAGCCGATGGCATGAGGATGGGATTGTTGATGAAATTTTGAGTTTTATGGAAGAAATTCGCTTGCAGGAACTAGGCGAATAATCTGGTTACGCTATTTGCAAAGTTTTTATGGCATTGCAGACGAAATAAAACTAACGGGCGATATATTGGGTCGCCCGTGTTTTGCATTTTATTAATGTGCTGAGGATTAAGCTTTTAATATCCCCTGCTCAAGATACCAATCATAGGTATCTTGCAAACTCTGGTAAATGTCGATTTCAGGCTCATGTAGTTCTTGCCACATCTTATTGCAATCAAAGAACATCTCGCGCTTACTCATGCGTAATTGATTGCCTTCGGCATCACCCGGAATGGGTAGCCGCAAAGCTTTGCCAATATCGACAACTTGCGCGGCGATATCCACCAAAAAGCCGGGAGCAGGGAAGGTCGGCGCGGGTTTATTCACAATGGCGGCAATGGTATGGAACAGAGCGCGGTGGGTCATATTGACTGTGCCCAAAATATAACGCTCACCTGTTTGACCACTTTCAGCGGCTTTGAGGTGGGCTTGGGCTACATCGCGCACATCAACCAGCGTGATACCGCCTTGCATAGGCATCACCGGAACTTGCTCTGCCGCCATTTGGATAACCAAACTGCCTGAGATCTGATTTAAATCACCGGGACCAATCACGACATTTGGATTGAGGATAACAGCATCTCAACACTGTTCAATAGCCCGATAAACTTCCGCTTCTGCGAGAAATTTACTATGGGCATAGGGTGATAAGTTGGGGTCAATATTATAATGATTTTGTTCATTGGCTGGATATCCATCGTCCCGATAACCTATGGCCGCCGCACTACTGGTAAAAATGAAGCGTTTGACGCCAGCTCGTTGCGCGGCTTTAAGTAAATTGCGGGTGCCGTCCACATTGGCGCGATAAATTGCATCTTTATCATTCCGCCAATAGGCAGAAATGGCCGCGACATGAAAAACCCAATCCATGCCTTCACAAGCTTCAGTCAGGGCATTGATATCATCTAAATTGGCAACATGGTATTCCACTGGCAAATCCTCAACCAGCGTGAGGCGACTACTCGCCCGATGCATCACGCGCACATGATGGCCAGCTTCAACGAGGGCATGGGCAATCCACGAGCCCACAAAACCTGTACCGCCAGTTACTAATGCATAAGCCATAAATTATTCTTTCTTTGCTTGGTCTAATTCATCGTCCTCATCTTCCAATGAGGTGAAGCGGATAAAGGCACGTTCTTGGGCACTTAATTCCGTAGGGTAGCCCGCATCATCGTCATAAGCTTCTAAAATGCGATAACCTTCTTTGATATAACTACGGATGGTGTGAATACTTACGCCCATTTCATCCGCGGCCAAATCAGCACTCATGCCTTCAACAACACAAAGTTGGATAGCTTGGCGAATGCGCTCTGTCAATTCGGGATAATCGCGCTTTTCGGGCAAATCTTTTGCGCCGACAGCATCGATATCCACGTAATTTTGCACACTGGCCGAGACACCAAACTCAATATCGTTGAGCCACACTAACGCTGAGGCCACATAGATGCTCAGATCATTACGCATAAAATAAGCGCGAATACCTAGCTCAAGTCCGGCTTGAAAATGTTCTGCGTTAAATTCATGCGCATTCAAAATAATGCCAAATTTACGATTAACACCATACAACCGTTTGATAAGTTGGGTCAAACTCTCCGCCGTATGTTGATAGGCATCTAAAATGATGAAATCGGGCCACTCTGAGTCATGTTCATCCGCAAACCATTGAAAAAGGGGTTCGATTTCCTGTGAAAGGAACTGAACCCGCGTGCGGCGGTCCCATGCTAAATAGCTGTTAATTGCGTGTAAAGCAAATAAATCATGATCATGAACAAGTACTTTAATATTATTCGGGTCAGCCATTGTATTACTCCCTCTACTGGCTAAAACCTGATTTTAAAATTTAATCATCAAGCGGCATCGCTTTTTCAACTTCAGCCGGAGATTGGCCGCTTTCTAAGCGATCAACGGCTTCTTGAAAGTCTTGACTTGCTCCAATGGGTGTTTGATCGCCGAAATGCCGCAGAGCTTGACCTAAAGCTTCGGGTCCACCTGCATCTAACTCAGCCAAAGCTTGTGGGTCACCCTTTTCCAATTTGGCCCAGCTACCAGAGCCACCTTTATGGATTGCGACTTTAGAAATGACACGGGTCACATTGGTTGAACCCGAAAAGGGGCTGGTAATTTCGGCTGTGCTATATTCAGCGTAAGTTTTGAAGCTCACCGTAAAATATTGTTGCGTGTCATTGCAACGATAATCATAAGTTGGCATGTAGATAGTTTCCCTCAAGAAAAGCTTTCATCCGCCCATTATACCCAAAAATGACAAACTGACAGAAACGATTTGCGAGAATTGCGCGAATGGATTTTGGCAGTGCCCGGAAGCTGGCCCCAAGTATTTCAATTGATACGGCAGATAAAGTGGTCAATTTGGCGGCGAAGGGTTTAAACTTAACATGACATGGCTAGGTAATATTTACATAATGGAATTATGTTGTTAGGAAGAAAAATATGTCATTCGATCGAGTTAAATTTAATGAGTATGTTGAAGAAAATCGTACTCGTTTTCTAGAGGAATTCGCAGAACTTATCGCTTTTGATAGTGTGGCGGCTGACAAACGGCCCAGTCTAAAGGGGGCTGCCGATTGGATTACTGCGCGCTTGGAAAAATTAGGGGCAACCGTTACACAATATGCCTTGCCAGATAATTCAGGGCCAGTTATTGTCGGGGAAATTGGCAGTGGTGAGCGCACATTGATGGTGTATAACCATTACGATGTACAACCCGAAACTCCGCTTGAAGGCTGGGATACACCCCCGTTTGAATTGACCATTCAAGATGGTGTGATGTATGGCCGGGGAACAGCCGATGATAAAGGCGAATTGCTCTCCCGGATTCAAAGTATTGAAACATGGTTAGCTACCCAAGGCGACTTACCCATCAAAATTAAGTTTATTTATGAAGGTGAAGAAGAAGTTGGCTCGGTGCATCTCGATAGCTGGGCCGAAGAACATCGTGACTTGCTCGCCGCGGACGGGTGTTTATGGGAAGGTGGTGGTTATGATGAAGCAGGTCGGACGGTTATGGCCGAAGGATGCAAGGGCATTGCCTATTTTGAATTACACCTAAGAACTGCCGCTTATGATATTCACTCTTCAATGGCACCGATGATTGACAATGCGGCATGGCGTTTGGTGTGGGCTTTGGCGAGTATGAAAGACAACGCCGATCGAATTACGATTGATGGCTACTGGGATCATGTTCAACTCATTGCGCCCGACGTGATACAACGTATTCATGATGAAATCCCCTTTGAAGCGGAAAAGGTACGCCAGAATTATGAACTCAAGGGGTGGATTAATGGCATGGACGATGCCGCCGCGCATGAGCGGCATTATGTTGAACCGACAATGACGATTGCTGGTTTTCGCAGTGGGCACCTGGACGAAGGCGCTAAAACAATTGTGCCTGCCACCGGCGTCGTGAAAATAGATTTTCGGTTGGTCCCCAATTTGACACCGGATTTGATTCAAGATTTGATGCGCGCCCACTTGGACAAGCGTGGCTTTACTGATATTGAAATCGTACGCTTGGCGGGTGAAATGCCAGTTATGGTGGCTGAGGATAATATAGCGCGACGGGCGGCGATTCAGGCGAGTGTTGATGTGTTCGAGCAAGAACCAATTATTCATCCGTGGTTTACCGGCAGTGGGCCGGTTTACCCGCTTAGCTTAATGGTCGATGTTCCGATGATTTCGGGTGGTGCGACTTGGCATCCCAAAGCACGAGCCCATGCGCCAAATGAAAATATCTTCGTTGAAGATTATTTCAAGTCCGTGCAATTTATGGCGGCATTTGTGAGGCATTTTGCCACAGCGTAATTTGCCTAAGCGTTGCGACTATTCATAAAATAAAAACGGTGAACGAAATTCGCTCACCGTTTTTGCTTGTTGGAGATTACCCAATGTTATAGGCTAGATTGTTTCAAGATAGCGCTTGAGTTCCCAGTCTGAAACGTGAATGCGATAGTCTTCCCATTCATCGCTCTTGGCGCGGTCGTAAGCACCATAAATGTGCTCGCCCAACGCATCCTTAACTACATCATCTTCGGCTAACGCATCGAGGGCTTCACGCAAGGTACCGGGCAAGACATCAACACCATTTTCTTCCCGTTCAGCGGCGGTCCATTCAAAGACATCTTCGCTTACAGGTTCAGGTGCTTGTAATTTGTTTTCAATCCCATCAAGGCCTGCATGGAGCATGGCGGCGAAGGCCAAGTATGGATTTGCACTTGGATCTGGGAACCGGAGTTCAACGCGGGTGCTTTGTTCACGACCCGGTGAGTAACGCGGAACACGGATCAGCGCACTACGGTTACGTTGTGCCCAGCATACATAAACAGGAGCTTCATAACCGGGAGTGAGACGCTTGTAACTGTTGACAGTCGGAGCCACGACAGCGCTCAACGCACGGGCATGGGTCAAGAGACCGGCTACAAAGTACTTGGCAGTTTCGCTAAGCTTGAATTCACCGGCTGGATCATAGAAAGCATTGCCGTCTTCGGTGAACAAACTTTGGTGACAGTGCATCCCGCTACCGTTTTCGCCACGGATGGGCTTGGGCATGAAGGTGGCAAACAAATCATGCTTGGCGGCAATACCTTTTACAGCTTGCTTGAAGGTGATGGAATTATCAGCACTTTCAAGTGCATTGCTATAACGGAAGTCAATTTCATGTTGGCCAATGGCCACTTCGTGGTGACTCATTTCAACGGTAATACCCAAGTCTTGCAAAGTGGCAATGATTTCACTACGAACCCGTTCAGCTTCATCGCCGGGGCTGAAGTCGAAATAGCCACCAATATCGTGGGGTACAGCACTAAGGGTGTCATCACCATTAAGTTTGCGGAACAAGAAGAATTCGAGTTCAGGACCAACATTATAAGCATTAAAGCCCATTTCTTCAGCACGAGCCAAGGCGCGCTTCAAGGTACCGCGCGGATCACCGGGGAAGGGTTCCAATTCTGCTGTTAAAATGTCGCAAATAACACGTGCGCGATAGGGTGCGGTGTCTACCCAGGGCAGAATGCGATATGTGGTCGGATCAGGCATAAGGACCATGTCGCTTTCCTGAATCCGAGCAAATCCATAAATTGAAGAACCGTCGAACCAAATCCCGCGTTCAAACGCCTCTTCAAGATGTTCTGCTGTAATGGTTACGCTCTTTGTAACACCTAAAATATCAGTGAACTGAAGGTCAATTAATTCAATATTTTGTTCTTGAATATCTTTAAGGACGTCTTCTTTTGAAAACATTCAAATTTTACCTTTCGTGAAATTATACCTTGGCGATAATAAACTTTACCGCAAACCCTCAGATTTTGGATTGTGGGATTCTGAACAATTAGAACATTTTAAGTTTGTCTAATTCTCACAAAGCCCCTATAGATGCCTTTATTAAAGCCGTTTCTGCCGCCAGCTTAACTTTTTAATGCAAAATAGCCTATTTACCATTAAATTTTTAAGTGACGAAATATTTGTAAGCATTTATGCAATAAAACTTTTAAATTTTTAATTATTTCTTAAATTCTTACTTATCAATTGTTTGGAGAGGGTTTGCGATGTTATTCACAATGTTTAATTTTTTAAAAGGTAAATTTAATCTTCTTTTAAAACCACAGTTGTACGCATTGCATAATTTGGAATTCCTGATTTCGTCTTAATATCAACGTATCCTGCTCACTGGAAGCAGTTGACATGTTTATCAAAGATGAACGCCACAAAATGCGCAAATGCCATTTTCATTTTTGATAAGCAAAAAATCATAAACTACAACAAAACTTAATTTCAAAAGATCTGTAGGAGGATTGTACAGTGCAAAATATAGATATTTTCTGGGTTATTTTAGCATCGGGGCTTGTATTCTTAATGCAAGCTGGTTTTCTTTGTCTTGAAACCGGGGTTATTCGTGGTAAGAACAACATCAATGTTGTGATGAAGAACCTCACAGACTTCGCTATGACCACCGTTATCTTCTGGGTTTTCGGTTTTGCGATTATGTTTGGCGCTACCTCCGGTGGCTATTTCGGCACAACTCAGTTCTTGCCAGATTATGGTGAAGCGGGTGGTTTCGGCACAACTGAAGAATTCTTCGTATTTATGCTTTTCCAAATCATGTTCTGTGGTACAGCAGTTACTATTCTTTCCGGTGCGGTTGCGGAACGTTTGCGTTTCGGCATTTACATTGCCATTGTTTTCGTTATTTCAGGTTTGATTTACCCCGTATTCGGCCACTGGGCATGGAACGGTCTAGCTGGTGAATCAACCGGTTGGCTCGAAGATTTGGGCTTCATTGATTTTGCTGGTTCCACCGTTGTACACAGTGTAGGCGGCTGGTCAGCATTAGCTATTTTGCTCATCATCGGTGCCCGTAAGGGTCGCTTCGCTGAAGATGGTACCCCGCATTCCTTCCCTGGCACCAATATTCCATTGGCCGCTTTGGGTGTCATGCTCTTGTGGTTTGGCTGGATCGGTTTCAATGGTGGTAGCACCTTAGTGATGGATTCAACGGTTGTACCAATTGTTATGAATACGATGATGGCTGGTTCTACCGGTTTGTTAGCCGCATTGGTCATTGGTTATCTTCAACGGGGTCGGACAGAAGTTGATATGGCTTTCAATGGTTCACTCGGTGGTTTGGTTGGTATTACGGCAAATTGCCACGCTGTAACCTTGCCCTCAGCCGCAATCATTGGCCTTGTAGCCGGCGCAGTTGTTATCGGCGTTGATTATCTCTTGCTTCGCTTCAAGATTGACGATGCTGTTGGCGCTATTCCGGTGCACCTTGGTGCTGGTATCTGGGGCACCTTGGCCGCTGGTATCTTCGCTACTTCTGATAACCTCTTGGCTGATAGCCGCGGTGAACAAATTCTCGTCCAATTGGCTGGTATCGCCGCCGCTGGTGCATGGACCTTCTTGGTAACCTACGGTGTATTCAAGCTTGTTGATAGCATTACCCCACTGCGCGTTACCGAAGAAGAAGAAGAAATGGGTCTTGATATGGCTGAACATGGCACCATCGGTGAATGGATTGATGCTATGGGCCTGTTGCCAACTCGCGGTGTTGAACCATCAGTTTCACCCGCCGTTGGAGACTAGTTTCAATATTCAAAGTAAATTCGTAAAAGAATGACAAAAAAACCTATCGCTACAGCTGTGGCGGTAGGTTTTCCACCCCTAATTGATTAACACAGTGTCGTATTCGTAGCAGTTGCAAGCGCATTCATTTTATTAAGAGGAGTAACTAAATTATGAGCAAGAAGGACGGTCCACAGAGTAACTGGCAGACAAACAATATTCGACAGCAACGCGGTTTAACAAGTCAAGAATCTGAACGAGATGCATGCGCACTCATCGCCTTAATTCGCAAAGAAGGCCATGCTTCCCACGGTAATGTCAAGCGGGCCATTGATGGGTTAACCAAAATGGGACACCGTACTGGCATTGTAAATGGTGAAGGGGATGGCGTTGGTCTGATGACCGATATTCCCCGCGAATTATGGGCGCGTTACTTAGCTCAACACGGTATCCGTGGTTCATTAGCCGCTGACAACCGCTTCTGGGTCGGCCACATCATGATTCCAAAATCACATATTGATGATGCCGAACACTTAAAAAATGTAATTTCCAATGAATTATTAAATAATGGTTTTGAAATTCTTCTTGAGCGTAATGCCAACGTCAATCGGCGGGCCCTCGGTCCCCAAGGACGTAACAATGAACCACTCTTTTGGCAAATCGCTGGTTTAGCCATTCCCCAAATTCCACTCAATGAAATTGACAGCCACTTATTCCGCGCGCAAATGGGCTTAGAACGCATCACACCCGTTCACTTTGCATCATTGTCGGCGCATAATGTGGTTTATAAAGTGCAAGGGGCGGTGGAAGTTTTACCACGCTATTATCCAGAATTACGTCATCCAGATTATTGCTCATCTATTACTATCGGTCATGCCCGGTACTCAACCAATACACAATCGAGCTTTGAACGGGTCCAGCCATTTTCAGTGTTGGGTCACAATGGTGAATTCAATACCATTGGCCGCTTACGTCAGGAAGCACGTCAAATTGGTGTGCAGTTTGTTGAAGGTGGCTCTGACTCCCAAGATATTGATCGTTTACTCCTCACATTATGTTTGAAACATGGTTTTGACATTGCGGAAGCAATGGAAATTGTTTTCCCACCCATCGACAGCGAACTCCAAACTTTCTCAGAAGATGTGCAAGCGGTTTATCGCCACAATCGCGCCGCCTTCGGGCCATTTGCCCAAGGTCCAGCCGCTTTAGCAACACGTATCGGTGATTTATGCGTTTTTAGCGTCGATGCGTTGGGGTTGCGTCCATTGTGGTACGGCGAAACTGAAAAAGAATATTTCTTCTCGTCAGAACGTGGTGTTATTCCCGTCGATACCATGTCGGCTGATCCAAAACCATTGGCTCCCGGTGAAAAAATGGCGGCGCGTGTGGAACGTGGTCGGAACGTCTATGTTCATGAATATCCGGCTATTCGTCAGCATGTGGTTGAACGTGCCCGTGAACGGGGGCGTTGGCTGAATGATGATAATTGGCGTTTTGGGAATCCATTGATTTGGTCCATGCCGGTGGGTGAAGAACGTCCTTGGCCAGCACCACGCCGGCCCTTTGAACCTGAATTTACACCAGAAACAGCCAATATTGGCACATCCTCTGAAATTTTGGCTGAAACTGAGACCAATAACCAACTCACGATGGCCGTTGCCGCCAAAACACACCAGACCCATCCAACTCTCAATCAGGTTATTCTCTCAGCATTGGGTTGGGATCGCGAAGATGTGGAATATGTCGAAACGCTCACAACAGGTAAAGAACTCATCGGTTCGTTGGGTTATGATGGCCAGCTAGCGGTTTTGGCTGACAAGCGCGTTAATTTGGCGGATTACTTCAAAGAAACGGTATCGGTGGTAACCAATCCAGCGATTGATCGTGAACGCGAACAAGAACATTTCTCCACGAAAGTGCTCTTAGGGACGCGGCCAAGTTTGACGGAAAAAGTAGAGGATGATCATCAATTGGTCACGCTCGAAATTCCAATTTTGCTTGGTGGGCACACTGATTTTACGGATATTGAAGCCATGCGTGGCATCGCTTTCCAAAACGGGACCCTCCTCTATGAAGATGTGCGGAGTGCCTTTGGTGATAAAGCCTATGTTCTCCATTTCGGAGCACTCGACGATGAAACGATTGAAAATGCGCTCTATCGTCTGCAAGCTGAAGCCGTAGATGCGGTGATGCATGGTGCGCAGTGTTTAATGCTCGATGATGCGGCGATTGTGGATGGCACATTACGCTGGATTGACCCCATCTTGGTCACAGCGGCAATTGATAATATTTTGGTGACGACCCAAAATGGCACTAGCTACCGTCGTAAAGCAGGTTTGGTTTTGCGCTCAGGTGCTCTACGGAACCTCCATGATCTCGTTTTAGCCATTGGCATGGGCGCGAATGCAGTGAACCCGTATGCTTTATTAGCCGTTGCGAGTGATCAATATGATAAGCAGAAGCGGCGGGTAAAGGGTCAGGAAGAGGAAGAAACTGATCCGTATGAAATGCTTAATAATTCCCTGCATGCCTTGACCAAAGGTCTTGAAAAAGTGATTGCGACCATTGGCTGTCATGAAATTCGCGGTTATGGGCGTGTGGTTTCATCAGTTGGGTTGCCGGAAGTTTTGGAACCCTATTTCCAAACTGACAATTTCTGCTGGGATGTCAAAGGCTGGCAAGGTCTTGAAGATACGGCCAATGAACGGGCGCAATTATTCCGTGGTGAAGGTGCGGCCAAATATAATCGCACCACCCGTGTTTATCCTAAGTTCTATCGCTTGGGCGGTAAAGTGGCCCGCGAAGAAGCTGGTTTTACCGATTGGCTTGAGCATATTGATGATATTGAAGCCAAGACGCCGGTAGCTTTACGCCATTTGATTGATTTCAAACCACCGCAAACCACCTCGACGCTGAGCCCCGAAGATGTCGATGTCAGTTTGGGGCATCATCGTATGCCAACTTTGATTTCAGCGATGTCATTTGGTTCGCAGGGTGAAATCTCCTTCCGGGCCTTTGCTGAAGGTGCGCAACGCATGAACATCATTTGTATGAATGGTGAAGGCGGCGAGCTCGAAGATATGATGGGCAAGTATCGCCATAATCGTGGTCAGCAGGTGGCTTCAGGGCGTTTCGGCGTGAATGTTGAGTTGCTGAATTCCTGTGATTACATCGAAATCAAAATCGGTCAGGGAGCCAAGCCCGGTGAAGGTGGTCAATTACCCGGCTTTAAGGTTACCGAACAGATTGCCTATACGCGGCATACCCCGTCGGGTATTCCATTAATTTCGCCGAATAACAATCATGATATCTACTCGATTGAAGATTTGGCGCAAATCGTCGAAGAACTGAAAACCGTGAATCCGTTGGCCAAGATTTCGGTCAAGATTCCGGTGGTACCCGGTATTGGTATTATTGCCGTCGGTGTCGCCAAGTCAGGGGCCGATATTATCAACCTAACAGGCTTTGAAGGCGGTACAGGGGCGGCGCGTGCTCATGCTTTGCAACATGTGGGCTTACCTGTGGAAATTGGCGTGGCGCTGGCCCATCACGGCCTCGTGAAATCTGGTATCCGGCATCGTGTTGAACTCTGGTGTGATGGTGGGATTAAGAGCGGTAAAGATGTGTTGCGCATGATTGCGTTGGGCGCGGATCGAGTTGGTTTCGGGACAATGGCAATGGTCGCAATTGGCTGTACGATTTGCCGGAGTTGTGAAACGGGTACCTGCCATGTGGGGATTACTTCCCACATTAAGTCTGCCGCTGAAGCACTCCAACATGGTCAGAAGAATTTTGAACCCCGCATTTATGATCGCGCGGTAGATGGTCTAGTTCGTTTCTTTGAAACCATTGAACAAGAACTCAAAATGCGTTTAGCTGTGCTTGGTATTGCTAAGATTACCGATTTAGTTGGGCGTGCAGATTTGCTCGAACAAATTTCGGGACACGATAAAGTTGATGTCAGCGCATTGCTTGTACCAGCACCGGATGTACCGCGCATGATTTATGAAGAAGGTATTGGTCGTCAAGTAGGACGTCCACGTAATTTCTTGACACAATTGGTGACGAACAGTATCTATCAAGCCATCAATGAAGGTGATGAAGAAGTTTCCTACAATGATGAATTTGTAATGGCGCATGATCGGGCGATGGGGACGCACTTAGCGGGCGAACTCGAACGGCAACGTTGTACAGGAATGCCTGTCAAAGCTGTGCACCTCAACTTCACCAGTTCCGCTTTACCCGGCAATGGTTTGGCCGCATTTAACGATGCGCCGATTGATATTGTTGTCGAGGGCGGTGCTCAAGATGGTGTCGCCAAGAGCATGCGCGGCGGTAAAGTCATGATTATGAAAGGGATTAATCATGATGGGGTACGCGTTGATGGTTCGGTGGGCAAGAGTTTTGCTTATGGGGCACAAGGTGGCACGATCATTGTCCAAGGTAACGCCGATTCGCGCGCTTGTATTCGTCTTTCAGGGGCGGATGTGGTCTTTGGCGGTGAAATCACCAGCGCATTGAACGATAAGCTTGGTAATCTAGGTTCACGCGCGAATTTGAAGGGTTTTGCCTGTGAATACATGACGAGTGGTCGCGTATTAATTATGGGTGATCCCGGTCCGTGGATGTGTGCGGGAATGACTGGTGGCGTGATTTATCAACGTCTGCAACCTGATCTCAACCTCGATATTGAAGCACTTGAACATCGTTTAGCGGGTAGCGCTCAGGTTGAAATTCTCAATATTGATGAAGATGATATTGAAGGGGTGCGTTATTTGCTCAATGAGTATTTCGATGCATTGACGCAAACTGACCAAGCCCAGGTTGTCAATCGGCTCTCATTCTTGACGATTTCACCCAAGCAACATTTCGTTAAAATTGTGCCGATGTACCACTAAAAATTTCTGAGTAACTTGATTACGAAAAAGGGTCTTATCCTAATTGCAATAAGGCCCTTTTATTGTTCTATTCGAGATCCATTGAGCTTGAGGGAAATATCAAACAAAAAAAGTCGCGGAGTTTAAAACCCCACGACTTTTTATTTGCAAGTTGAAATGATGCTGGGTAGTTAGAGTCCCATTGACAGTGCAATATTGGGATCAACTTTGATGCCCGGACTCATGGTGCTTACCACAACAAGGCGACGGATAAATTGGCCCTTGGAAGCCGCCGGACGAGCCCGACGTAAGGATTCCATGAAGGCCGCCATGTTTTCAACCAAAGCGTCAACTTCGAAGCTGGCTTTCCCAATGGGAACATGGATATTCGCGGTCTTGTCGTTACGATAAGCAACTTTACCAGCACGGGCTTCTTCGATGGCGCGGGGGAGTTGTTCGGGTGGAACAACAGTCCCGGACTTCGGATTTGGCATTAAACCACGACGCCCCAAAGTCTTACCCAAGCGACCGATATTGCGCATCATGCTGGGGGTGGCAATGGCTGTATCAAATTCAGCCCAGCCATCTTTTTCAATCTTCGCGATAATTTCGTCATCAGCAATAATGTCCGCACCAGCTTCTTCAGCAATCTTAATGCCTTCACCTTCGGTGAAAACCAAGACGCGAACGGTTTTACCTAAACCACGCGGCAACAGGACGGTTGTCCGAACTTGTTGGTCACTGTGGCGCGGATCGATACCCAAACGGGCGTGAACTTCAATGGTTTCGTCGAAGTTGGCACTGGCCAATTCTTTGACCAAAGCCAATGCTTCTTCAGGTTCGTATAGGCGTTCTTCGACTTTTTCGAGAGCCGCCAAATATTTCTTACCTCTTGGCATTTTATAATCCTCCAGTGGTTAATGAGCGATGCCCGCTCTCCCACTTTTCATGATAATGAATAGTTTCGCGGCTACAATTAGCCTTCGACAACAATACCCATACTACGGGCGGTACCTTCGATTTGGAGCATAGCTTGTTCCATTGTGAAGGCGTTCATGTCTTCCATCTTGGTTTCAGCAATTTGGCGAACTTGATCGCGGGTCAATTTACCAACTTTTTCGCGATTAGGTACACCAGAGCCCTTATCCACACCAGCGGCGCGACGAATCAAGAACGCAGTCGGGGGACTCTTCAAGCGGAACTTGAAGGAACCATCTTGGAATACGGTAATTTCTGCGGGGATGATATCCCCAATACGGTTACCTGTCTTGGCATTGTATTCTTTACAGAATGCCATCAGGTTAATACCGTGTTGTGCCAAAGCCGGACCTACGGGAGGAGCGGGGTTGGCTTTCCCTGCTGGTAATTGCAGGGTCAACATAGCTTTAACTTTTTTAGCCATTGCCAGCTTTCCTTTATATTGTTTTGCGCTAGACAGTGTTTGAGGTGGCTATTAACCACCTCAAGTTACTCTCAGGAGCGCGTCTTCCGATGACGAAAAATTTCGACCTAAGAAATTTAGGCCTTTTCGACTTGCATGAAGTCGAGTTCAACAGGCGTATCCCGCCCGAAGAACGATACCATGACACGCACTTTAGCGCGTTCCATGTCAATCTCTTCAACCCGTCCAATAAATTCATTGAACGGACCATCAATGATGCGCACACGTTGACCTGGCTTATATGTCACCTTGAATTTCGGTGTTTCTGCTTCCATACGACGCATAATTTGGGCAACTTCGTCTGGAGTCAGGGGTGTGGGATCATTTCCCATCCCCACAAAGCCGGTTACGCCCGGAGTATTCCGGACTACATACCATGAATCTTCATCCATAATCATTTGGACGAGAATATAGCCGGGGAAAACCCGACGTTCGACAGTACGGCGCTTGCCTTCTTTAACTTCAATTTCCTCTTCGGTGGGTACCACCACATCAAAAATGCGGTCTTGCATCCCCATTGAGTCAATACGTTGCTCAATAGAGTGACAAACCTTATCTTCTTGGCCGGAATAGCAATGGACAACATACCAGTGCTTCCCGTCTTCTGGTTCGCCTTCGCCTGTACCTAAAACCGAGGCAATATCATCGACAGTTAACGGTTTATCTTCAACCGGTTCATCGTCTTCCTCATCCATATAAATAGGATCAGGATCGATATCAACAGCATCCTCGTGGTTAGCGTTGTCGTCGTGAAACTGACTCACGATTAAACTTATCCTTCCTACTAAAGCAAATCCTACACTTTAGTATTTTTTTGGATTTGATGATGGTTTAGTAGGCCACCGTATCATTATCACGGTAGAAGACCATATAGACAATACCACCGGCAATTGCACTCACAATCGCGGCAATAATCAGGAATGTTGTGGTGTCATTTTGAATGGCTTTATCAAACCACCATGTATAGAAAGTATCCAAAATACCTAAACCAATAGCGAAGGCAATGGTTACTGCCAACACAACTTGGGTCAAATTGATGGTTTCTTCACGGGTTGGCCAAGTTACTTTTTGCATTTCAGCATAAACACCCTTGAAATAGCGGACAATTCCACCAATTACAGGGACATTATCTAAACCGGCTGAGCTTGAAGCAACGGCTTTGGTTTCACCTTTACGACGACTCGGGGTCGCACGACCCTTCTTTTCAGTTATCGATTCTTGCACCACGGCTTCACCACGACGACGCTTACGACGAGCGCGACTGTCAGAAACAACGCGTTCGGCCATTTCGTCGGTGGTTTCATCCATTTCTTCTTCTTCGTCTAATACTTTTTCATCGGCATCTGTTGCCACGAGTATGCTCCTCAAAAAACACTGGGTAGTTGAACAAGTAGTTTGTTTCGGCCTTCAGTTATGTGATATTAAGACACCGTCGCGGGGACGGTGTCGGCAGAAACTTTAGGAAAATGGCAGGGGCGGCAGGAATCGAACCCACAGCCTACGGTTTTGGAGACCGTCGCTCTGCCAATTGAGCTACGCCCCTGTATTAAACGATAAGGGCAGTATATACCCTTATCGTTCTTTATACTAGAGTTATTTATTTGATGATTTCGGTGATGACACCCGCGCCAACGGTCAAGCCGCCTTCACGGATAGCGAACTTGGAACCTTGTTCAAGCGCAATCGGTTTTTCCAA
>JBNLCD010000022.1:0-22307 GCA_050303635.1 Anaerolineae bacterium | reverse complement strand
GTTTTCCTTCTTCAGCCAGCGCCGTTAAGTCAGTGGCCAATTGGTCAATCAATGGTGTGGTACTCTTCTTATCAGCGGTACTACTCCGTGACCGTGATAAATCAGAGCTACGCCGTCCAAATTCGCGGCGACTGGATGAAGAACTGGTTGCGCCGGATGTATTTGAGGGACGGGTTGTACTCGGCGGGTCTTCCTGCAACAAACGCTTGGTGTGACGCCGAATATCATCAGGATTAATGGTTAAGCGTCGCAACACTTCGATAGCAATGCCATCGGGATGCTTGACTAAGCCAAGAAGGAGATGTTCCGTTCCAATATAGTGATGTCCCATACGGCGGGCTTCATCAACCGCCAATTCCAAGACTTTCTTGGTACTTGGCGATAAATCCATTTGACTGGTGCCAGAGCTACGCTTATTACTGGTCAGTTTTTCGATGAGTTCTTCTACACGATTTTGGTCTAAACCAAGATCACTTAAAACGCGTCCGGCTACACCACCATCTTCACGGATTAAGCCTAACAAAAGGTGTTCCGTACCAATGTAGCTGTGTTGAAGACGTTCAGCTTCTTCTTGCGCTAAACTCAATACACGCCGTGCACGCTGAGTAAATCGCTCCATTTTATTACCGCTACCGTCTGGCATCGTGTCCTCCTTCGTGCGCCATTAATCGGCGAGGCTTTCTTATAAATTCAAATCCTACTGCTAATCTACCCACTTTGCCAATACCTGTTCTATGCAGAACATTCCTTTTTGTGAATTATGTCCAAATGATGCATTGATATCCGTTCTATTTGAACACAACTATCTTAGATTTTTCTAAGTTTTTCGTTTGAAATTGATAATATTTAGGAAAATTATCAATTTCAAATGTCCATTCGCATGCTTTAAGCATCTATAAGACATTATAGAGGATAGCTTAAATACTCGGCAAGCGTCCCCTGCTAATTTTGGTAAATGTTAATATATGTTGAACTTTATGAGTACTAGACGAATTACTAGGTTGAAAATCTGTCATATCTCTATGATATAGCAAAAGAGGGCAATTCTTACTCGACGTTTGCCCTCTTAACAAATCTCTTGCAAATTTTTAATGTTGATTAACCGTCTAGGTCGCTCTCCGCAATTTGCCAATCAATGTCGAGGTACTCTGACGAGTCGACGCGTTTAAGGCTTAATCCTAAACGACGTTGTTTGTGATCAATCTTAACAATACGTAAGGTCATCACATCCCCAACGTTAACCATTTCACGAGGATGCTTCACCCGATGTTCAGCTAATTCGCTGACATGGACAAGTCCCTCAATTTCTTCATGGTCAACCAAACGGGCAAATGCACCAAACTTAGTTAATTTAGTGATGGTCGCTTGAACCAATTGACCGACAATATATTCGTCAGCCACAGCTTTCCAAGGATCTTCACTCAAACTACGCATGCTCAAGCCGATGCGAGTATTTTCTGCATCAACGCTGATCACTTCTACATTAACTTGGTCGCCAACTTTAACAACTTCGCTGGGGTGGTCAACATGTTGCCAGGAAAGTTCAGTCACATGGACCAAACCATCGGCTCCACCAATGTCAACGAATGCGCCGAAGTCAGTTAAGCTAGTTACCGTACCGGTACGATTTTCACCGACCTTCAATTCAGCCAACAACTTACCTTTTTCAAGTGCGCGCAATTCAGATTGAGCGGCTTGTTCAGATAAAATGAGGCGACTGCGGGAACGCTTGATTTCAACAACCTTGACCGCAACATCTTCGCCAATCATGTCACCCCAACGTTCTTCAGGGGTGTCACCTTGAGCACGAGCGCGACGGGTTGCACTGATTTGGCTAGCCGGGACAAAACCACGAATACGACCAAAGCGAACAATCAAGCCACCCTTGTTGTAGCCGTCAATCTTGCCTTCATAGACTTGCTTGTCGTCCATGAATTCTTGAGCTTGACGCCAATTCAATTCTTCTTTGGCGCGACCAATAGCCAAGACCGGGCGACCTTCACGGTTAGCTGGGGAAAGTACATAAACCCAAACTTTGTTGCCTTCTTGTAAGGCATCTAAGGTGCTCTTGGTCAAATATTCAAGTTCCCGATAGTTAACCACACCGGGGACATCCACACCGACTTCAATCAAAACTTCGGTGGGTGAATTTTTAGCTACGGTACCTTCAATTAAATCACCGCGTTTTAAGCCGTTATCTGACGTTTCAGCGTGATCTTCTTCATCAAGTTCATCTACAGATGGATCAACAGGTTCGTCGTCATCGTCGCTAGCGGCCATGACATCTCCGGTTGGATCATCTTCTTCGTTATCAGATTCTTCTGCAACAACTTCGGTAACCGGTTCTTTTTCTTCTTCCGAAGCTTCGACGCTGTCTTCAGTTACGTCTTCAGCAGTTTCATCTAATTCTTGCTCTTCATCATACAGGTGCATAACGTGCCTCCTGAACACTCATGTCATCATGACTAAACGATATACGCTGTGTGGGAAGAATTGATGACATCGCGTGCGCCACGGGCACTTGAACGCGGCATTTCCCACACATGGCGAATTGAAGTGAACATTATACACAATTCCAACCTTGTTTAAAACCCTAAAGGAATTCCATTTGATTACTGTCCTTAAAAGGGTTTTCCTTCTCCCTCCTCGCCAAGTTTGCTTCTAGATCATCGAAGCAAAAAAAGTCGTAAAACTAACATCAAGTTCTACATTTCAGATGGTGCTATACTACATTTAAACTAAAGATTAGTATTGCCGCCCCCAAAAATAATTTTAAGGAGCTTGCACATGCGAGTTATACGTTATTCAAATGTATTCCTAGCCATACTAATCACTCTTACTCTTTCTTGGTCGATTTCTAGTGCTCAAGAAAACTCCCAAATTGATGAAACTCAACGCGCGGCATTAGATGATATTTTAATTGACATTGTTGATACTGGCACTGAAGGCATTGTGGTTTGGGTGGATACACCTAATGATCAATATGCAGGATCTGCTGGTTTTGCAAGCGTCGCGGATCAAACTCCGATGGATATTAATGATTCATTTCGCGTCGCCAGCAATACCAAAACCTTTGTTGCGGCAACAATACTTTTACTGCAAGAAGAAGGCTTAGTAGATCTCGATGATTTACTAAGTCAATATCTACCTGATGTTGCCAATTCATTTCAGCGTGGTGATCAAGTTACCTTGCGCCAGTTGCTTAATCATACATCCGGTATCTATAACTATACCAATTCACCTTCAGACCTAATTGAGTTTTTGAGTTCCGAAGATGATTGGACGCCACAAGCAATCGTAGATGTTGCCGCCAATCGAACCTATAACAGTGTATTCAGACCCGGTCAAGATTGGGGTTATAGCAACACCAATTATGTCATTCTTGGGATGGTCATCGCTGAAGTAACCAATTCGACGGCAGAAGAACAAATTCGTGCCCGTATATTAGAACCCTTAGATATGGAAAGTACCTATTTAGATGGGTTTGAAACACCTGTTGGTCATTTAGTCGATAACCATACCATGATGGATGGAAGTCGTGGAACCTTTGCTTATAACACAACATCTGCCTATACTGCCGGAGCCATCGTCTCAAATGGGCCAGATCTTGTTAAGTTTGCTCGCAATGTCTATACGGGGGAAATCTTTAGCCAAGAATCCTCAACCAAGGAAATGTTGTCTTTTCTTGATATTGATGATATAGGTCAATTTGGCTACGGCTTGGGCATGCAACGTTTCTACAGTGACCCATTGATTTATGGACATACTGGCGGCTGGCCCGGTTTTATCTCAATAGTCGCCTATTCACCGGATATTGATACTATTGTTATCGTGATGGTGAATAGCGATTATTCAATGGCAGGGTTTAATTTAATGGAAACTACACAGGCTATTTATGAAATCATTGGCCTAGAATTCCCTGAAATTGTTGTCGAAGAAGTAGATCCTTTGGAGAACCTTCAGCCGAGTGAAAATGCAGTCTATACTGATGGTGACACAATTGTTCTCCCACCAGTACCGCCAACAATCTCACTGGGTATTAGTCCCGGAGACACCTTGCAATCCAATGCTCGTTGTTTTGCTAATACAGAAATCACTATATTAAGAAGCGGAAGTATTGAAGGCATAAACTATTATGAAATAGATTGTCTTGGTATGACCGGATGGGTCGCCGCAGATGTAATTGAGTAAGTAAACTAAAATTTAAACATAGTCTTCTCAATAGGGCCACGGACATTTTCGTGGCCCTATTGTAGCTTTACGCAAATTGTCGCAAGACTTCAAAATCAGCTTCCAAAGTACCACGTTGAGATGCGTTATAAAGTGCCACGGCTGGATGAAATAACGGCACAATTTGCACATCACCATATTCAGCTTTTGCCGTGAGTTGCTTGCCGTGCAAAAGACTGATTTTCTGATTTTGTTCCGGCATATCAAATAACTTCAAGATAAATTCCATTGAAAAACGACCCAATGTAGCAATCACCGCCGGTTGAATAATATTAATTTGGCGCACTAAAAATGGTGCATAAAGGTCAATTTCTACTTTTTGCGGGTCACGGTTATTGGGTGGACGATCTTTAACGATGTTGGTGATATACACATCTTCACGCTTCATGCCAATGGTTTCGAGCATCTGATCTAAAACACGACCTGATGCTCCACAAAATGGCACCCCTGTTTCAGCTTCATTTTTACCCGGCGCTTCACCGATAAATACAATTTTGGCGTAGTGGCTTCCCTGACCTATAACAGGATAGAAACCGTTCTTTGTGCGAAATTCATAGAGGGGCGATTCGGTAAGATTGACGACTTCATCTTTGATTTGACGCATTAATTCTGTTCGATCAGACATAAACTTACTTCACCTATCTAGCTCCATAATAAATAGCAATTATGATTATACCGAAGGCTGGCAAGTTTGGAGACCGAGTTAGACGCCAATGATCATGAATGCTCCAATCATCACCAAGAAAAGATAAATTATCTTGCCAAATTGTTGAGTAGGAATGCGACCGTTGACCCGATGACCGAGCCATATGGCGGTGAATATAAATGGCAATGTAATCAAATAAAGTACGATGACCTGATGCGTCCATAATCCCGATAAGCCTTGGCCCGCTAAAATCATTAAGCCCGTTGGGAAAAAGAAAGCTTGCATGGTGGCCCGAAATTGACTCGGCTCCCAATGTCGAAGCGAACCGTAAATCACGGCCGGTGGCCCATTGGTGTTGTAAGCTCCCCCTAAAATACCGGCGATGAGGCCAAATCCAAAAGCATATCGTTCATTTGGCAAAGCAGGCAAATCAGGTGTTAGTAAGCTGTAGCCACCAAAAATAATCAGGACTAAACCCAAAATAACTTTTACAATATCTTCGGGAACATTCGTCAGGATAAATAAGCCGATCGGAATCCCAACAAAGGCACTCAAAATGAGCCGCCAGGCCGCCCATATATTCACTTGTCGCCACGCACTCCCCAAAATGGTGAATGAAATGGTCGGCGCAATTAATCCAACCAGTGGTGTTGCCGTCTTAATACCCAACAAAATGGCCAAAAGTGGCATGGCAATCAGGCCATCCCCAAAACCAATGGAAGAACGGATAAATACCGCGACAAATAAGATGCTACAGACTATTAAGACTACAGAAGTTGCCATCATGCGAATTAGTTCCTTGGACGGGGTGGGATTGCTGTTGCACGATCTTGAGGAGTCAAACGACGGCGTCGCCACCAGACTTGAAAAGCGCGGAGGGCCGCTTCATATTGTACGAAAAAGCTCATTTTAGATTCGCCCTCGCGGCGGTCTGGAAAATGAATTGGCATTTCAACCACTTTATACCCCAAACGCAAGGTGGTATAGGTCATTTCAACTTGGAAAATATACCCGTTTGAACGGATATGTGGCAGATCAAGACCAATCAAAGTCTCACGTCGCCAGAGCTTAAAGCCACCTGTCAAATCACGAATATGTGTGCGCAGAATAATCCGTAAATAGACACTATTGGCGAACCAGCTCAATAACTTACGCCACCATGCCCAGCTTTCGTCCACACTACCGCCCTTTGCAAAACGCGAGGCCAGCACCATGTCCGCATCGGCTAATTTTTCAGCCATTAAAGGAACATATTTGGGTTGATGCGAAAAATCGCAATCCATTTGCAAAATCGCCTCAGCCCCTTGATTTAAGGCTTCGATGAACCCTGCCACATAAGCTTTGCCCAAGCCTTCTTTGCCCTTCCGGTGCAAAACTGAGATGCGACCGGGAAACTCACTGGCTAAATCATCGGCTAGCTGTCCGGTACCATCCGGTGAATTATCGTCAACCACCAAAATGGATAAATCCACATCAGGGATTTGTAAATCAAATAAAGCGGTAACCATCTTAGGGAGGTTTTCCGCTTCATTGTAAGTCGGTAAAACAATTGTCAGTTTCAAAAATGTCCTCGATTACGCTGTGTTACCTAAAGTTGAAACCCTTCAGCATAAGGGATCACTTTGCGAGAATAATTCTTGGTATATTCTTGAAGTTTTGTTTCTAATTCAAGATATCGGTCATTTTCAAACATATCACGCAATGTATCTAATGAATATGCGCCAAATTCGGTTTGCCGAATCGGATGTTCGCCCCACAAAACATGGAATACATCGATGAGTTCAACACCCATCCCTTGCAATTCAGGTACCCAAACTGAGCGTACAAAACGGTAATAGCGTTCTTGCGCATGCGGCAAAATATCATACGTGAAAATAACGCGATATTGATATTGTGGTGAATTGCTTATGATGCACCTCGTTTCTGCGGGCCAATCTGAACTTCTTATGAAGTTTACTGCCTTCAAAGCATTTATGCTAGACTTAAGCATATAACCCCTAGTTTGTCATTTAAATCTTCATGAATTACGCATAATTTGCGGAATGGCTTGCAGTGAATTTTTATTCGCGTTATAATTATTTTCTAAAGTTTAAAAAATAATTATTTTATTGAACAACAAAGGATTCCCTTATGTTTCAGCGCGCTGTCATGGGCACCAAAACCAGCCAAGTTCGCACTCGCAATCTCAGTGCAATTCTGGTCTCTTTGCTCCACACCAACGGACTATCCAGAGCACGTTTATGTGATTTAACGGGGCTTTCCGCAACCACCATCACCAAACTAACCAATGAACTAATTAATCAAGAATTGGTGATTGAAGAAGGCATTCTTAAAACCTCAGATGAACCCACGGTGGGACGTCCCCAACGGGCACTGTATCTGCTTCCCTCAGCGCGCTATGCTCTCGCTATTCACTTCAATGTTGGTTTTGTGCAAATCGCATTGACCAATTTACTCGGTGAAATTCAAGTTTCCGAAGTGCTCGAATTTACTGAAGACTCATCAGCCGACACGGTCTTGCGAGAAGTTGCCGACGCCGTACGGGAATTACTACTCACCCATGAAGCAAATATTCAACAAATTGTGGGTGTTGGCATTGCGACATCGGGTTTGGTCGATCCTGAAACTGGCATGAATGTTGTTTCTCCAAATCTAGGTTGGCGTGATGTACCGCTCCAAGATTATTTTAGCAACGCTTTAAATCTACCGGTCACCGTTGATAACAACGTGCGCGCCATGGCTTTAGGGGAAGCAATGTTTGGCCTAGCGCGCGATGTGCAGAGTGTGGCTTTTGTCTTTTCCCAGATTGGGGTTGGGGCGGGGCTGGTTGTGAATGGTGAAGTCTATCGCGGGAGCAGGGGCGGGGCTGGTGAAATCGGCCATACCACGATCATGCTTCATAATGGCGACGCGTGCCGATGTGGCAATACAGGTTGTCTCGAAACGCTCGTCTCTGAACGTTCTATTTTACGTGAAGCCCAAGCCCTAAATCCTCAATTAAAGTCAATTGCAGATGTATTTGTTGCCGCACGGACCCGTGACGAAAAAATTCTTAATTTGCTTCAAGAACGAGCTGAATTCATGGGCGTGGCTCTCGCAAATTTAATCAATATTTTTAATCCAGAGTTGATTGTCTTAGGGGGTACTTTTGCGGAAGGTGCAGATTTATTGCTCCCCCAGCTAAAACAGACCATCAAACAGCGTACCTTTGGCAATTTGGGTCAGCAAGTTCATGTCCATTCCACCAATTTTGAAGAAATCGGTTTAGTGGGAGCGGCGGCTTTAGCACTAGATGCTTTTTTCTACCGTCAACCGGATGACATGAGTCTGGCAATTTAATCAAGAAAAATCCCTTGCTTGTAGGATCATGGCACACCGTGACCACCTGATAAAGGAATAAAATTAATGGAAACTACTTTAGGCTTTATAGCCATTGCACGCCCAACCTTTGATGTGCCCTACGCGGAAGAACTAACGCAACAAGTTTATAAAAAACTCGAAGACGCAGGGTATGTGTTGCGCGGTACCCCAACTTTAGTCATGGACATGCCCTCAGTTGACACCGCCCTAGGCGATTTAGGCGACCTAGATATAGATCTTATTATCGTGCTTCAAGCCACCTTTGCCGACAGCACCATGATGATGCGCATTGCCGAAACAACCGATACCCCGTTACTCCTCTGGGCACTCCCTGAACCGCGTATCGGCGGACGATTACGATTGAATTCTTTTTGCGGTATTAATTTAGCTGGCCATGCACTCACCCGCGAAAATTATGTTTATGATTATATCTATGCCAAGCCTGAGGATGAAGCCGCCCTCCGTAAAATAGAAATCTTGGCGCGAGCGGGCTCAGCTTATCGTCAATTGCAAACTTCAAAAATTGGGCGTATTGGAGACCATCCGGCTGGCTTTGAGACCTGTATCTATGATGCGGAAGCTTTAGAAAAACAATTCGGTGTTTCAGTTGAATATATCCAGCTTCATGATCTATTTGATGTGGTTGCCCATGTTAAACAGACGCGTGAAAATGAAGTTCAACTGTTACGCGAAAATCTCAAAACTACGGTGGCCGGTATAGATGATATGGACTCCACCGCGACCGATGGCACACTCAGTACCTATCTCGCGCTTGAAAAATTAGCTGAAGAAAAAGATTTATCGGGGGTGGCGGTTCGCTGTTGGCCTGAATTTTTCACTGAGATGGGTTGCTCGGCCTGTGGGGCCATGTCGATGATGACTAACTCTCACATTCCCAGTAGTTGCGAAGCCGATGTAAACGGTACGCTCACTCAATTAATTTTGCAATTACTGAGTGGTGAACCGGCTTTTGGCACGGATGTGGTTTCTTTTGATGTGGACGAAGATGTGTCAATCTTGTGGCATTGTGGCTTAGCCCCCCTTTCGATGGCTGATCCTGATGTTCAACCCCAAGCTACTATTCACTCCAATCGCCAAATGCCCTTACTCATGGAATTTCCGCTTAAACCCGGACGCGTCACAGTTGCTCGTCTGAGTGAAACTACGGGCACGTACCGCATGGTCATTGGCGGCGGCGAAATGCTCAAAGCGTCCGCCAGTTTTACAGGCACCACCGGAACGTTACGTTTTGATAATGGTGCGCAAACCGTTATGGATTCCATTCTCGAACTTGGTTTAGAACATCATGTTGCCATTACTTATGGCGATTATCCCGCTGAACTGCGTGCTCTCGCCAAATTACTTAACATCGAAGTTTTAGAAATTTAAAAAATCGTAAGGTCATGACTTGTCGTGACCAAATCCTGAACATAGCCAACTTAACCCTATATTGCAGGAGGTTCGTGTGAAATTTTATTTAGATAGCGCGCTTGTAGATGAAATTCAATATGCGCTCGACTGGTGGGATATTGACGGGGTAACCACTAATCCACGTCATGTCCAAGTATCGGGTAAACCGTTCTTAACAGTGATTCAAGAAATTGGAGAACTCTTTGCAGGCACCGATAAAACCGTTTCCGTGCAAACCAATCCGCATAAACATGATGATTACGACGCGATTGTGGCTGAAGCGAAGAAATTAGCGCCGCTTTCACCCAACTTTGTTATCAAAATGCCCTGCACCGAAGCAGGTTTTCGCGCCTGCGCCACGCTCGCTGAACAAGGCATTCGTTCCAATCTAACATTGTGTTTCTCTCCCTTGCAAGCCTTGCAAGCCATGCGGATGGGCGCGTTTATAGTCTCACCCTTTATTGGCTGGAAAGAAAATAACGCTGAGCCGGGGATGAGTTTCATCGAAGAAGTGATGGCCATTAAATATGCTTACGGTTTCGAGACTGAAGTATTGGTCGCCGCAGTCCGCAACGGTCGCCAAATCACGGAGGCCGCCATGCTCGGGGCAGATATTGTGACGGCTGGCCACGGTGTGTATCAAGAAGCGTACAAACATCCCTTCACTGACATGGGTTTAGGTAAATTCCAGAGTTTCTGGGATGAAACTCCCTACGAATAGAGGCAACTATGGGCGTAAAACCACCTAAAATTGTTGTAATTGGGGCCGGGAGTGCCATCTTCGGTTTAGGTGCACTCTCAACGATGATGCAAAGTCCGTTGCTTCGTGGGGCCGAAATTGCACTCTGTGATATTGATGAAAAAGGTTTGGCCACCATGACCAAACTTGCCCAAATGATGAATGAGTCATGGGCATCCGATATCACCATTTCAGCCTCAACCAATCGGCGCGATGTGTTGCCCGATGCCGACTTTGTGATAGTTTCCGTGCAAGTCGGTCCGCGTGAAACAGTTTGGGAAATGGATTGGCAGATTCCACTGCGGCATGGCGTACGTCAACCCTATGCAGAAAATGGTGGCCCCGGCGCATTTGCCCATACAGCACGTAATTTGCCGCTGATCATTGATATTGCTCGCGACATGGAAACGCTTTGTCCCGATGCTTATATGCTCAACTTGGTGAATCCGTTAATCCGGTTAACCACCGCTGTCCATCGCTATACCAATATCAAAATTGTCGGGCTATGTCATCAATTGCTCTGGGGTTATGCCATGGCGGGTGCTATTTTAGGTGAACGCTTTGGCATTCCTGTGCCAGAAGATTTCCACGTTCATACGGATGCCGATAATATGCCGCATTTTATTCCCGTCGCGCGCGCCGCTCTTGAACATATCGAAATCAAAGCGGCAGGCATCAACCACTTCTCATGGGTCTATGACATCCGCGATAAACACACTGGCGAAGACTTGTATCCTGAATTACGGGAAATTTGGCTCTCCAAATATCGCCGTAATTTTGAACCGCTCAGTCGCGAGATATTTGAAATCTACGGCATGATGCCAACGGCGGGCGATAGTCATATGTGCGAGTTCTTGCCCATTGTGAGCGACCAAGTCACCAGACCGTGGGAAAAATATGATCTCAAGCTTCAAAGTTGGGCAGGCAACCGTAAACGTCGTTCAGGACGTAAAGCCCTTGCGGAAGGCATTGTGAGTGGCAAAATTCCAGTAGATGATCTACGGGATGTCTGGCGACATGACATGCTCGATGAAGGTATTCCGGAAATGGTCGCCGCTGTGACCTATAACCGCAATCACTACCACCAACAACTCAATATTCCCAACCAAGGCTATATCCCTAATTTACCGCAGAATGCCATTGTGGAAGTGCCCGGTATTATCTCGCGCTTTGGTTTCCAAGGACTAAGTTTTCCCGCCTTACCGGATGGCATCGCGGCCTTATGTCGCCGCGAACTGGAATTAACAAATCTCGTCGTCGAAGCCGCCTATACAGGGGATCGTCAACTTGCGCTCCAAGCGTTGTTGCTCGACCCAATGGTGACAGATATTGATGTCGCGCGTCGCATCTTGGATGCATTTCTTGTCGAATTCAATAAATATCTTCCGCAATTTGCTTAAACATGAAATAAAAATTTAAAGGAGTATTCCCAAATGAAAAAGGTTTTTGTAATCGATGCCAGCGACAATGTCGGCACCGTCGTTGTCGAAGCTTTACAAAAAGGTGATGACATTATCACCAATGGTCGGATTACCGATTTATCGCTAAAGGTCAATTCGGATATTCCCTATGGCCATAAAGTTGCGCTCCGTCCCATTTCTAAAGGTGACACAGTCTTCAAATACGGGCTTAGCATTGGTAATGCCACCGCAGATATCCAAGCGGGCGATCATGTCCATGTCCATAACGTGGAAAGCAATCGCGGTCGCGGCGATAAATACGATAATGTTCAAGCTGAATAAGAGAGTGAGTGAATAAAAATGACTGAATTTTGGGGTTCTGTTCGACCTGATGGGTCTGTTGGGGTGCGCAATCATCTGTTGATTTTGTCAGGCACAGTCTATGCCAATAAAGTTTGTGATAATGTCGCCAATATGATTCATGGCGCAGTTTCAATCACCCATCCCAACGGACGTTGTCAGGTAGTTCCTGATTTACGCGTCACCCGCCGTTTCTTGTCGGGCACAGGTGCAAATCCAAATATTGCCGCTGTTATTGTGATTGATCATTTCCGCGAAGAAGGTTGCACCGCTGAAGATATTGCGGATGATATTGCCAATGTGCGGCCCGGTATGCCGATTGCGACCGTCAATATTCGTGGTGAAGGTGGCTATATCGGTGCGCTGGAAAAAGCCATGCGCTATGCAATGGAATTTGGCCGTGATATTAGCGAAAATGTCCGCGAACCGGTTCCCGTCAAACATCTCCTGCTGGGCACCGAATGCGGCACATCCGATACAACCTCAGGACTGGCCAGCAATCCCGCGAATGGTATCGCCTCCGAATTGCTGATTGCCGAGGGTGGCCGCGCCATTTTAGCTGAATGTACGGAATGGATGGGCTGTGAAAACTGGTTAACCGATCGTGCCGTCAATCAAGAAGTGGCTGACCAAATTTTGGCGGGTGTAGCCCACATGGAACAACGCGCCTTGGCCAGTGGTGAGGATATTCGCGGTTCGCAACCCACGGGCGACAATATGTTTGGTGGCCTCACCACTATCGAAGAAAAATCAATGGGGGCATGTAAGAAAGTCGGTGACGCTCAGATTATTGAACATTTAGATATTGCGGTCGCGCCCAGCAAGAAAGACCCCGGTGCGTATGTTATGTATGGTCCCGGTCATGGCGCGGAATCTATCAGTAGTATGGCGGCGGCAGGTTGTCAAGTTTTGACCTTCTGTACCGGTGGTGGCCATACATCCAACCACCCCATTATGTCTACAATTAAAGTAACCGGAAATCGTCACTCTTTTGAACTGATGAAAGACACTGTTGATATCGATGTCAGCGGAATTTTCTTTGACGAACTCACGCTTGATGAAGCGGGTCAAAATGTATTTGACGAAATTATCCGCGTCAGCAATGGTCGCCTTACTAAATCTGAGGTTCTCAAAGATAACAATAGCTTTGCTATCCATCGGATTGGACCCAGTATCTAAATATTGCTTTTTTCAAATTGGTAGGTAAAGGGAATGAGCGTGGTTTAGACTGCCACGCTCATTCCCTTTTAATCAGGTTTACAGAGAATAAAATGATTTTGTCTGTAACACGAGGACAAACTAAAAGGCTGTAACTTGGTTCAAGCTACAGCCTTTTACGCTTTGCGTGTTGCGAGAAGAATTCTAAATTTAAGATTCAGACACCGGAGCTAGGTGATAGGGGACATCAATCATAATGACATCTGGACGTGCCCGTAAGCGCCGTTGCAAAAGATTGGCTGTTTGATTATGCAGGATTTGCGTCATTTGACTGGCTGGTACAAATTCTGGGATCACCACGGTAATCAATTGATCAGGAAATTCCGTTTGATTCAGATTTTCAATATAATCTTCAAGCGGTGTCAAAATATCGCGATAGTCGTAGTCAATAATGACAAGTTCTACGTCTTTAGTCATCTTGGGGAAACGTGCCCAACGCTCTTGGATACGTTCACGGACAGCAGGACTTGTCGCAATGCTTACGGCCCGAACATCGGTTGCAATCCGTTTAGAATATTGCATGGCGCGCAAGGTTCCGCGATGTACATCTGCAATTGGAATAACAACGACATTGGCGACTTCCTTGATTTCGTTTTCATCAAAATCTTCGGTAGTCAGACTATTGGCAACGGTTGCATAGTGTTGATTGATCTTGTGGAACATATAGACCAACAATGGAATAGCCAAGGCCACAATCCAAGCACCGTCAATAAACTTGGTAGCGACAAGGATGATAAAGACCACGCCAGTCGTGAATGAACCAACTGTGTTCAACGCTTTCTTCCAGCGCCAACCCTTTTCGTAGTGAATAGTGGTAGCACCTGTATGCGCTGTTTCACCCGGCTTTAATTTGCCAACTTTAGTCATTAAGCGGGACATCCCAGCTTGGGAAAGCGTGAAGCTCAACATAACGCCCAAGGCATACAAGGGCAACATGGCGATTTCATTTGCTTGGAAAATAACGACAATAATTGATGAAATTACAGCTAACACAAGAATACCGGAGCTATAAACCAAACGGTCACCACGATTCTTCATCCAACGGGGCAAGAAACCATCTTGCGCCAAGAATGAACTCAAACGCGGGAAGTCTTGGTAACCCGTATTCGCCGCCAAGAACAAAATTAAGGCGGTGAAGAGTTGAACCCAGTAATACAGAATACCGCGTCCGGCAACATTCCGTGTCAATTGTGACAATAAGCTTTCACCATGTTCAATCGGTACCAAGTGAATATGGGTTGAGAGGAAAGTGATCCCCGTAAAGAGGGACATCGCAATCACACCCATGGCAAACATGGTACGCGTTGCATTCACAGGTTCTGGTGGCTTAAAGGCTTTCACACCATTACTAATGGCTTCAATCCCCGTTAGGGCTGTACAGCCACCTGCAAATGCCCTCAGAATGAGCCAAACATAGGCAAAGCCAACTAATGACTCGCTGGCGGCGACGGTTTCAGAATGATCAGGCAACGGTGCGGCCCCAAAGAGACCCGTATAACGAACCATCCCGACCGCAATGGTTACTAACACACCACCTACAAAAGCATAGGTTGGGAACGCGAAAATTGTCCCGCTTTCACGGACACCGCGTAAGTTGACCCAGGTAATCAGAGCGATAGCGATCAAACCAATGATCACGCGATAGTCGTAGGCTTCAGGAATAGCTGAAGTCACGGCACGTACACCAGCGGCCACTGATACTGATACGGTCAAAATATAATCAGTCAGCAAAGCGCCCCCAGCTAATAAGGAGGGATACTTACCGAGATTATCTTTAGCAACTGTGTAAGCGCCACCACCATCAGGGTAGTGCATAATCGTTTGAATATAACTGAAGATCACCATCAATACCAAGGTGACAACGCCCATCGCGATAGGCAGGGTCATTGAAAGGGCCCCACTGCCCAACACAATCAGGACCCCCATAATCGCTTCAGTTGCATACGCATTACTGCTAATCGGGTCCGAAGCAAAAACTGCTAACGCCCGTACATTATCAAGTCTCTCGTGAATTTCTTGGCTAGTTGGAAACGGTTCACCAATGAGAATCCGTTTTACATCCGTAGCATTCATCTAAATAACTTTCTCCGTCTTTATCATGAAAGCAATCACTCCCCATTCTGCAATTTTGAATGAGGAGTTTCGCAGGTGTTATTTCTATTTTCTAGCTTATCAAGCGATAGATTAAGATAGCATCAAGGTATATCAAAAGGACATCAAGAATATATCAAGATGGCTTTATTTTGGGCTAAACGTACAAATTAAGGTCTTCAATTACTTGTCTATAGTGTACAAATCAATAGGTCCATCAACAGACAGATTTCTCAATTTTTCTAATAATTATGATATGACTCAACGGAGTTAAATGAGCTTGATATTTAGCAAACATAGGGTGTCAATTTAGGTATCAATATTCAACCGATAGCCAACCCCCGGCTCGGTCAGAATATATTGGGGATCGGTGGCATCTGCTTCAAGTTTATGACGCAAATTGCTCATATGGACCCGCAATAAATGTGTTTCGGTCTGATATCCGGCCCCACGCACTTCACGCAGAAGTTGTTGATGGGTCAAGACGCGCCCGGCATGTTTGACGAGTACCCGCAACAAATCATATTCTGTCGGAGTCAATTGAATTTTTTCACCGTTACACGTTACTTGTCGCGCCGCTAAATCTACCACCAAATCTTTCACCTGAAAGATCGGTTCTGCTTCGGGTTGATAAGTATGCCGGAGCGCGACCCGTAAACGGGCCATCAATTCCCCCGTACTAAACGGCTTGGTGACATAATCATCGGCTCCCGCATCCAAGGCTTCAATCTTATCTGTATCTTGATCGCGCACGGACAAAATAATAATCGGTGTAGTTGACCACTCGCGAATACGCTTCACAACATCAATGCCCGACATATCCGGCAAACCTAAATCAAGGATAAGTAAATCAGGTTGCACATTAATGGCTTGCAAAATAGCATCTTCGCCCGATGTGGCTTCATGAATATCGTAACCGTGGGCTTGCAAAGATGTCCGCAGAAAACGACGCACAGCCCGTTCATCATCTACAATCAAAATTTTAGTTTTGGTCATAAGTATCTTTCTCCGATTCCAGCGGTAATCGTATTATAAACCATGTCCCGCCTTCAGGCCGTTGTTCAACATTGATGGTGCCACCGTGGGCTTCCACAACGCCCTGACAGATTGCCAAACCAAGGCCACTGCCCGTACTTCGTTCCACATTACTGGCTCGAAAGAATTTGTTAAAGATATGAGGAATTTCTTCTTCCGGAATACCGATACCCTGATCACCCACTTTGATTTCTAAGATATTTTCAACTGCTTGCGCTTGAATCTCAATCGGGGCGTCATCACTTGAGTATTTCAGAGCATTGTCAAATAGATTCACAAAAACTTGGGAAAACAGGGTGATATCAATCTTAATCATGGGTAGGTTGGTGGCCATGTCAATAATAATTTGACGATCCCCTAGGCGTTTCCGCAGTTGGGTGCGCGCAACACCAATCACTTCTGATAGATGGTACAGTTCGCGCTTCATGCGTAATGATCCTGCCTCTAAGCGCGACATTTCTAGCAAATTACCCACAATATGATTAAGTCTTTCCGCTTCTGAGAAAGCATCGATTAACAATTCGTATTGATCAGTCGGGTTGAGTTGAGATTCTCGATCGAGCAAACTGCTTAGGGTTCCGGTAATTGAAACCAAAGGCGTCCGTAAATCATGAGAAATTGAATTTAGCAGAATTGACAACAAACGTTCTTTCTCGCGTAATAATTGGGCTTGCTGAGCTTGTTCACCCAATTGCACTGCTTCCAGCGCCAAAGCAACCTGTGAAGCAAAAGCATGTAGAAGATGTTGTTTCGCCACAATAATCGGTTCATCAACCAATAGCGCTAGAACACCCAAGCTATGATTGGCAGTTACTAACGGTAAATAATAAACCTGTTCGTCTGGTTTGGTGCCTGTGCCCATACCGGCTGGCTGTTTATAGGTGTGGGCCCAGCGAATCAAGCTTAAATCAATATTATCTGCTGAAAATATATCGCTCTGAGTAGCTAAATGAAGTTCATCATCTTCTTCAAGATAAAGGCCAACTTCATAGCCAAAAGTCTGGCGAATATGGCGCACAACGCGATTAATCGTTTCACCGCCATCAACCGTCGCCGAGAGTTCTTTGGTTAAAGACAAAAGTTGCGTTTTTTCATATTCACGTTGACGCGCGGCTTGGGTTTGATAATGGGCACGGGTAGTAAGACTGGCAATCACAATGCCCGCCGTAAACAAACCTACAAATGTCAAAAGATACTGAGCCTCGGCAATATGCAGGGTATATTGTGGGGGAATAAAAAGGAAGTTAAATAATAAAACACTAATGGTTGCTGTCAAAACGGCGGGACCATAATCAAAACGTAAAGCCACGACAACCACCGCTAATAAATAAAACATCACTAGATTAGCTGGATTTAAGACAATCAGGGTATTGACCAGAAGGGCCATGAGCGTTGCGATTAAGATAATAATCCCGGATTGAATATAGCTCCCCGCCCCGGTCTTAAAGCGGTTGGCAAATAAACGGCGGGGTAATGGCACCGTGCTCCCACTATTGATGATATAAACATCGACATTACCACTCATACGAATTAATTCATTCACCACTGAATGCGAAATCATCTTTTTCCAGCGTGGTTGAAACGGTTGGCCGATAATAATTTTAGTTATGTTCTGATGTCGGGCAAAAGCCACCAGCGCATCAGCGACTGAAGTTCCCGTAATACGTTCGACATTCGCGCCAAGTTCTTCAGCCAATTTCATGGTTTTATAAAGTTGTTTTTGGTGCGTTTCGGCGAGTTCATAAGCCGGTGGTTCTTCAACATACACCACAAACCATTCGGCTTTCAGTTCATTCGCCAAACGGCACCCTTTACGGACCAACCGTGTACTGATTGGACTTGAACTAATGCACACCAAAAGTCTTTCGGTGGCGGCCCACGGTCCGACTATGGATTTGGTGGCCATGTAATTACGCATTTGTCGATCAACATGCTGAGCTGTATGGCGCAAAGCTAGTTCGCGCAATGCTCGTAAATTGCCTAAACGATAAAATTCATCAACGATAAACGGGTCTTGTTCGGGAATTTTGACTTTGCCTTCAGCCAATCGTTTGAGCAAATCTTCAGGCAAAGTATCAATGAATTCGATTTGCGCGGCATCGTCAAATAAACGATCAGGTATCGTTGCTTTTACCGTGATGCCTGTAATTTGTTTAACCACATCATTCAGGCTTTCCAGATGATAGATATTTAATGTGGTATAAACATCAATGCCATTATCGAGTAAATCTTCAATATCTTGGTAGCGTCTTGGATGTTGTAATCCACGCGCGTTGATATGCTCCAAATCATCCACCACCACAAGCGCTGGTCGCCGCGCTAAAATGGCATACAAATCCATTTCGATTGGTTCGTTTTCATAAAGCGAGAGGGCTTGCGGTGGAATGTATTCCATATCATTTAAAAGTGCGCGGATTTTAGGTAGCTCACGCGCTTCAATGATCGCACAAACAACATCAACCCCTTCAGCTTGTTGTTGCAAAGCCGCCTTTAACATGGCCGATGTTTTACCCACGCCGGGCGCATATCCAAGAAAAATATGTAATGCACCGCGTGTTTGGGGCGTAATAGCAATTGAGTTGTGTTCAGGTGTTTGGGGTACAGATTCATGCGTCATAAGAACTAATCCGACATAATGTGATAATGATTTTGGCCCTGTCATGTTAATTTTTGACAAGACCCCACGATATGTTCAGATTAGCACACCGCATTAGCAATATATAGTCTAAAAAAAGCAAATGGATAGACAGGAGTCTGTCCATCCATTTACTCTCAGGGAACATGCTTAACTGATGAAGATGCTAAGTATGAGTTTAGTACCCGCGCCAGCCTGAGCAACTATTATCTTGCCACCATTCATCACCATGTTCATGGGATGAGGCGTAATACCAAAGTGCTAGCCAACTAAAGACAAAAGCCATCAAGACTGTCATCACAACAATGGTGTCAGTTGGCACAGAATAGTAATCGGCTAAGACAATGCCACCCGGAATAGCGCCACCTAATAGGATTAAAAGATTTAGAGCGGTTCGCCTATTCATAATTTTTGAATCCGTACGTTGTTTTCTCTAGCCCTTATTTTAGGACAAACAGTCTCAAGATATGGACAAGATGTCTGGCTGAGCCGTCAAGAAAGCGTCAAGAAAATGTTTACACACTGCTTAGCTGACAATCCTAGTGTAAGAGCGGCTAATCCTTTATCCTAAAGCGCAGAGAATCCAATTTAACTTGAACCCAAAGGTTATTAAACGAATGCAAGAATGGCAGACTAAGGCAAAACGCCCGCTCCTTGATTGCGGGAAATTTCTTAAAGTTGAAGAACATACCGTTCAACTTCCCGATGAAACACTGATTGAAGATTGGCCGTGGGTGATTACACCTGACTTCATCAATGTCGTTTTAGTAGATAAAGCAGGTCAATTTGTCTGCCTTCGGCAAACGAAATATGCCTGTGGCATGACGCAAGCCGTGGTGGGTGGTTATATCGAACCGGCTGAAGATCCACTAAACGCGGCGCAACGCGAAGTCTATGAAGAAACAGGTTATCAAGCTGAGAATTGGTATGACTTAGGTCAATGGGTAGTGGATGCTAATCGGGGCTGTGGAACAGCTTATGCATTTTTAGCAACGGGTGGTCATCAAGTGGCAGAACCAGATGCTGATGATCTGGAAGAGCAAGAGATTATTTTGCTATCAAAAGATGAATTACAAAAAGCACTTTTCAATAATGAGTTCAAAGTTCTGCCGTGGTCAAATGTCATTGCGTTGGCTTTACTGAAATTACAGAGTCTATAACAAAAATGGGTGAAGGAATTTCCCTCACCCACTCATTTATTTCGTGTTCTACGGCGATTATTTGCCTAGCAAGCGTTCAATGCGGACGAAGACTGGATTGGATTTCGATTGCTGGTGTTCCAACAAACTCACAATCAAGAAGCCCAAGACCATCAAGCCAACCGCGAAGAGAATTTCGCTGGCATTCCCTGTTGGTGCAATGATTTTTTCACGCAACACCACTTCTTCACCGTCAATAAGCTTGCTTTCCAAGACTTCTTTCCACGGCCAAATTTTAAGCAATGAGCCAACCATGAAACCAACCAAAACGGCAATAATGGGTTCATGATAATTCTTGAGAAGATAGCTCAAAATGCGCGAGAAAATAACAATCCCCACCGCACAGCCGAGCGCAACCATCATCAGATCAAAAATACGTAACTCATGCACCGATTCCAGCACATATTCATACTGTCCCAGAATCAGCAAGATAAACGACCCCGATATCCCCGGCAAAATCATCGCGACTATAGCAATCGATCCGCTTAAAAATAGACTTAATGGATCATGCGATGCTTCGGCTGGGACCAAGGAAACGATAATCCCCGCAACTACCGCACCACCAACCAGCGCACCACCGGTGAGGGCCGTCCAGTTTTCAATCTTACCGCCAATTGCAATGATGGAAGCGATTACCAGACCAAAGAAGAATGAAAATAGATAAATGGCTTCATTCTCCAGCAGATAACTCAAAAGGCTAGACATGGTCACAATGGACGCCCCAATGCCTGCACCTAAAGGCAACAGAAATTTCCAATGCATAGCGTCCATTGCATCTTTAATTTGGAATTTCAACAAGAGTTTAACTACATCAAGATTGAAAGACTTGATGGAATTAATGAGGTCTTCATAGATATTGAGAATAAAGGCCATCGTACCGCCAGATACACCGGGCACGATATCCGCCGCGCCCATTGCCATCCCGCTTAAGAATAAACGGAGATAATCACGCGGCGTTTCAGGTGAATTTTCGAGTTTTTCGCTCATAGTTGCGTTTATTGTCCTTATGAATATGCAAAACGCGCCAAGTTTGCCAGATTTATGGCCACTCGGCAAGATAAATCCATCCCATATGTCGTGAAAGTATAAGAAAAGAGGTTGTAAATACTCAAAAGAACAATAAGTAAATCACTAAATCACGTAAATTCAATTGAACAAAGAGCGTTATTCATTATTCGCTAAGATTTTTCGACGGGTCCAGCAACCGCATATAACAATACGCCAAGGGCCGCAATAAAATAACCGAAAATCATCCCCGCCGCTTGGTATGCACCGAGCACCGGAATCGCATCGGGTCCGTTAGGTGGATTGGAGCCATAACCTAAAATATCAGAGAAACCCGCCGCCGCAGAAATGAGTAAACCTGTGAAACTTAAGCGTAGCGCAATTTGTTGGGTCAAGTTCGCTGGAATATTTGAATAGAAGTGAATTTTAACGAAGAGAACCGCGCCACTGATAATCAGCGCCATACCCACAATAATGGTAAGAATTTGGAGAATCCCAATACCTGTTTGTGGTTCTGTTCCAGTTATGCCCGGATACAGTCCCATAAAACAGGTCACAAGGCCCAAAGTTGCCACCAAAATGCTTAATTGGATAACTTTTTGATTGCCTGCTTCTGCTGGATAAGTCGACATTGCCTCAACACTCATTCTTAGTCTTCTTCCTGCAAAGTTTCACCGACAATATATAATGTCACAGTTTGGTTCACGGAACCACCAGCAAAGTGAAAATAAGGCATTTCCAATTGGGTTACAGGTTGCACATCATAGCTTTGAATAGTCGCTTCATAAATAGGTTCCATATCAACCCCTTCAACCAACAAATAGATCACATGGTTTGATTCTTGGGCATGGTCAATAAATTGAAACCATTCATCTGTGGTCCATTCATAGGGTCGCACAATCGCCCGCTCACTATACAAGATGACAGGACCACTATTCAATGATACCCCAATTATGGCATTTTCAGGGGTAACTTCGGC
>JBNLCD010000021.1:0-22638 GCA_050303635.1 Anaerolineae bacterium | reverse complement strand
AATCCGATAACTCAAACTGGACAGATTCGGTTGGCTAACATGAGGTTTTTCAGCCAGATAAACAATTTCAATCGCGTCGCCTTGACGCACCCTCCGATTAGCAGATTGCGACCCTTCATATGTTTTATCTAGACCATCCGTCGTAACCGTGTATTCATAGGTCATCAGGCGTGCCCCCTTCGGTAACACATTGACACGCTTCACGGTGCCTGTTGTTACTTGACCCGTTGCTTCAAACTGCTGTTGCAACATATATTGGCGTACACTTGTCCAAACGAGGGCGGGACCACCGAGCCCCAATATGAGGCCGATAAATACAGCAAAGACTTGGTCCATGTGAAATCTCCTTTAACTACTTTTTCTCAATCGGAATAGATACCGTAAAGGTTGATCCATTGCCCACTTTACTTTGCAGGTTGAGCGTGCCATTGTGGAGTATGACAATCTCTTTGGCAATGGCCAAGCCCAAACCTGTACCCCGGATGGTATCGACATTCTGGCCGCGATAAAACGGCTCAAAGATACGCGATTGATCTTCTTCAGAAATTCCGCTTCCCTGATCAATAATCTTAAAAATCAATTGTTCGTCTTGTTGATCAAGCATCAATTTCACTTCAGTATTGGGTTCAGAATACTTAATGGCATTGCTGATCAGGTTGGTGAGAACATAACGCATGATCGTGTCATCCAACCAATAGATGGTTGATTCCGTAATGAGGTTTTCGAAGACCAGCGTATGATCAGCGCCCATCGTTTCTTGGAAGCTGGCTACCACATCCTGACATACATTGAGAATATCCACCTGCCCCGGATTAAATTGCAAATAGCCTTTTTCCGTGCGCGATAACATGCTCAATTCGGTCAACATTTGGTCCAGATAAGTAATGGACGACACAATTTTCTTGAATTCTTTATGTTGCTTTTCGAGCGACATCTTCTCCCGATACCGGTCAATCAGGGCGGCAGACGTGTTGATGACGGTTAGCGGTGTCCGAAATTCATGGGCCAGCGTTTGCAAATACTTGCGCCGCATTTCGGTATACTCGCGCTCTTTTTGATAAGCAATCTTAAGGCGTTCGTTTTCAACAAAAAGTTCCTGATTTTTCTTATCCTGCGTAATATCTTGCCCGATGCCGTAGTAATGGGTAACGCGTTGTTGCGCCTCATCCCAAATCGGTGTCCGAATCACTTTAAGCCAAATCATTTCACCATCTTTTTTACGTAGACGATACTCGCCGGATACGGTTTCACCCGCCATCAAACTTTTCATATCGACCCGTAATTGATCCATCTCATCTGGGTGCATGGCTTTGAACATTAACGTGCGCATGTCCAAATTATAGTCTTCGGATAAATACCCCGTGGCCCGTTCAAATGCTTCCGCCGTAATCCATTCAATGCCATGCCTGCCATCTTCTTCGACCCGCACCAAAAAAGCGTAATCCGAAGAAATCTGCGCAATTAACCGATAGATTTCTTCACTGCGGGAGAGACGGGCTTCGATAGTTTGGCGGATTTCAATTTCTTCTTTGAGCCGTTTTTGCTCGGTTTCTAGAGCTTGGGTACGGCGGGTAATCATGCGTTGGAGATCAACTTGTTGGAATTGAAAAATAGCAATGCCACCGAAAAATAGCAGAAGTAAAAGCAAACCACTCCAGCGTAAATTACGGTTACTGGCATCCGTAAATTGTTGGCTGATTTCGGTATCTGGTGCAGATAATGCAATTGTATAATAGTTATCACCGATTTGAATCGTGCTCCACGCCACCAGTTTTCGCTTAACCTCGCCGCCGCGCTTGACGGTAAATTTATACTCACTGGATCCGGTAAAATCGGTTAAATAACGACGATCAAGTGCTTCAACTTCAGGATAGCCGACGTGTAAATCGCGAACATTCTGACCAATAATTTGAGTTTCATGATCAAATATGACCGTTCCTCGATGATCCTGTATCCAGGCGGCCCCAAATTCACCAGAACGTACAGGAACAATATATTTCTGTAAAACTTCGTGGAAATCAAGCAGGACGCCAACAATACCAATTTGGGTACCATTTTCGCTTATTAACGGCTTAAAAACAGCGAACCACTGTCCCGTTGGGCTTGCGTAAATGGGGGTAACTACCATTTGATTGGGCTCGTATGGAAAGGCTTCATACTCAATGAACCATTTTTCTAATACCTCTTCAGCTTCAAGCGATACATCTGGATCAACGTTGGCCATAATCGGCGCTTTATCAATTTCTTTGAAGGCGACGATACTACTGCCGTGTACACCGTGGGCATCATAGGCACGTTGCAAATCAGATTCCGTTGGATATTTGACGGGCACGTCTTCATCTAGGTGCTCCATCAATGCGCCAATATCTTCAAATTGATCAGTAACATGGGCTTCAATACTATTTTGCGCTAATGTGACTTGAATAAACTGCTGTTCATTAAATCGATTTTCGTAGATTTCAATAACTTCTTGATCTTGGGCACGGGTGGTATAGACATAAAACACGAGTACAACAATTGCAAGAACAATATATGGAATAATACGCCTAATCAACTGTCTCATCGGGGACTCGCTGTTACTTAAATTTAAGCTATATATCTAGAGTATACCGTATTCCACGATCTCCAAATATAAAGCCCAAGGATCTTAACTGTGGGTCGGCAAACTTGGATTGTATTAACTACCGACAACACCTGTGGTGCGTATAACAAGCGGTTATCGCCATAAATTAAGAACTTAAGTTTCTTGGTGAAGGTAATTGCGTGTTAGATGGCGCGGCAAGGGGCTAAAGTCATGACCGTTGGATGAACGTCTAAAGAGATTATCCCTTAACCGTCAAAATATCACAACTACGCCTATATTTAAGATCAAAAATACAAATTAAACTAACCTCTGGTAAGGAAAAATCTATGTATTTTTCCGCTTGGTATGAAATAAAAACAAAAACTTACTCTGTGGGACCCCTCACCCACAGTTTATTGTCCCAATAGCTCATCTTGGACCACAGCCAATCGCCTCAAGTTTCTCGATAGGTCGCTTGCCTGAAATCCACAAGGTAGAGTATCCTGAACGTAATCATCCACTTAAAAATTAACCCAAAGTTTTTACTATGCAAAAATCAATTGAACTTTTAACCAGTTATGTTCCATCTTTAATTATTGAGCATTTTGCGCAAGATCCGGCACCGCTCAAAGACCCTCTGGAAAAGCGTTTCCCCGCCGCCGTGTTTTTCGCGGATATTTCAGGTTTTACGCGTCTCGCTGAAACATTAGCGGAAAAAGGTGTTTCAGGCGCTGAAGAACTCACGCGTCTGCTCAATGAATATTTTGGGCAAATGATTAGTTTAATTGGTTCACATGGGGGAGATATCGTCAAATTTGCGGGGGATGCGCTGTTTGCAATCTGGTATAACGACCAAGATAATTTGGAAGACGCCGTTACCCGTGCCACGCTGTGTGCGCTTGAAATTAGCAACTCGCTGAATGAGTATGAAATTGACGAGAATCTCAAATTATATGTACGGGTCAGTATTGGTGCGGGTGATATTCTGGCGGCGTCAGTCGGTGGCGTGCTGAAACGCTGGGAATTTATTATTGCGGGCGATCCCCTTAAACAAGTGGGCATTGCCAATGATGTGGCCCAACCCGGTCAGGTGATATTATCACCTGAAGCATGGGAAATTGCGGAAGCCACTGTCAGCGGCACCATTTTACATAATAAAAATGATCTATTCCTAGCAGAATCCGTGCCCAGTCCAGCCCGTTTACGGCCTTTACCCCAATTTGAAATTGACCCCGAATCCATCACGGGTTTACAGGGTTTTGTGTCGGGGGCCATTTTGAATCGCATGGCAGTGGTGGGTGAAGCCGCATGGCTCGCTGAACATCGGCGTATTTCGGTTATTTTCATGCAAATCACCAACCTCGATTTCAATCAGCCCGATGCGGTCAAAAATTTGCAAAGTATTATGCGTGAAGCCCAGGTCACGCTGTATCACTATGAAGGCAGTGTCCGACAACTGATTGAAGATGATAAAGGCACCGTATTTATTGCGGTCTTTGGATTGCCGCCCTATACCCATCGTGACGATCCGGTCCGCGCTATTACCGCATCCTTAGCGATGCAAAATAAGCTCCAAAAATTAGGCTTCAATAGTCGGATTGGGATCACCACGGGGCATGCGTTTTGTGGACCGATTGGGAACACACTCCGCCGCGAATACGCGATGGTCGGCAGTGTGGTCAATCTTTCGGCACGCTTGATGGGTGCAACGAAGAAACTTGATACCACATTACTCGTCGATGAAGCCACCTATCAAGCCGCTAAAAATCGTTTGGCCTTTCAACAACAAATCCCGATTGACTTAAAAAATATTGCGGAACCCGTCGTCACGTATGCGCCCTATGGGGATGATGCGCAAGTTGAGAGCAGTTTACGGCCTTTGGTCGGACGGCTCCATGAGCGCGACGAACTCAGCCGTTATTTAAACGCTCTGCGCAGTGGCGAAAGTCATATCATTTTGATCGAAGGGAAGTCAGGGGTCGGCAAGACGCGGCTGGTGCGTGATTTAATTGAACAAGCAGACGCCCATAATATTTTTAATATTACGGGGACCGCCGCCTCCATCGAGAAAAATACACCCTATCATGTGTGGAATGAGATTTTCAGTAAGCTCTTTGATACCAAAGTCAGCGCCCGCACCACGATGCGCCGGCAAAGTGTCGTCAAAAATTTGATGAAAAACAAGGAGATCATGCAATATTTACCGTTGCTGAACTCCGTTTTGCATCTTGATCTACCCGAAAATCCCCAAACATCTGATTTATCAGCCAGTATGCGGATGCGTACCCTCCGTAAATTGATGCTCGATATTATGCAAGCCGCCGCTGACAATAAACCGACGGTGTTAATCCTTGAAAATGCGCAGTGGATGGATTTGAATTCATGGAATTTTGCGTCGGCGGTCAGTGAACAACTCTCCCCTGTTTTGCTGGTGTTGGTCGGACGTCCCATTGAAGGGGCCGAACAAGAAGCGCGGCAGGTACTGACCAGCCAATTAAGCTCGAAGATTGAGTTGGAACCACTTTCCAAGGATGAAACCGCCCAATTGGTGAGTTTCTGCTTAGGCGTGGCCCAAATTGCACCGGAAATTGCCGATTTGATTTATGGCCAATCGCAAGGGAATCCATTTTTCAGCGAAGAAATTGCCTATGCTCTGCGCGATAGCAACAATATTGTGCAGGTGGAAGGCACCTATCGCCTCGACAAAAAAGCATCCAATACCATATCCCCCACGGGTGAAATTCATCTCAATGTACCCGATACATTGCAGGGTATTATTACGAGCCGGATTGACCGCTTAGCGCCGGAAATTGAATTAACTCTCAAGACCGCGAGTGTGATTGGGCCCTCGTTTAATGCGCGTGTTTTGCGGGATATTTTCCCGTTGGATACCCATAAAACGAAGATTTACGATTATTTGGGCGAACTCGATGATTTGGAATTGATTGAAGCCCCGCAAACCGCCGGCGATACCGAATATCATTTCCGCCAAACCCTCATGCATGAAGTGACCTATAATCTAATTCCCTTCACGCAACGCCGTGAACTGCATGAAGAAGTCGCGCGCTGGTATGAAAAGAATTATGTCTATGACCTCTCGCCCTATTATCAATTTTTGGCTTATCACTGGGGTCAGGCAGGCAATCAGCAACAAACCTTCAAATATTATGAAAAAGCGGGCGAACAATCCCTGCAAAATGGCGCTTATCAAGAAGCCATTGATATTTTTAGTCAGGCCATTGAGCGCATCCAAAAGAACGATGACACGCTTAGCACCATCTATCGGCTCGCGCATTGGGAAGGATCTCTAGCCGAAGCTTATTGGGGTTTGAGCAATATGGCGGAAGCCAAAAAACACGCCCTCAAAGCCCTGAAATGGTTAAACCATGAACTGCCCACGCCGGAAGAATTCCGAAACGCGATTTATCGGGAGATTGTGGAGCAGGGTAAACACCGTTTGATGCCCCAACGTTTTCTCGGTAAAGCCGAGAATATCCCCTTGGTGAGTGAAGCCAGTCGCGCCTTCCGCATACTTGAAGAAGTCCATTATTTTGCGGATGAGGGCACCGATGCCATTTATTGCGGTTTACGCGTGCTCAATTTGGCCGAAACGCTCGGCGAAAAACACCCCGAATTAGCGCGGGCTTATGCCAATATTTATATCGGATTCAGTCTGCGTCAGCAAAACCGTTTTGCGCGTATTTATAAACGGCTGGCGCTGTCTACCATTGAAAAATTAAATAAGCCGAATATCAGCGCACCAGTGTTGACCCGCATTGGCATGTATGATGTCGTGAAAGGCCAATGGACGAGTGCACGCGGGTTCATTGAACAAGCGGCTAATCTCTATAAACGCGCTGAAGAAAAACGTGGCTGGTCTGACACGCAAATTCTGCTCGGCTTCCTGAGCTATTTCCAGGCAGATTTCTGGGAAGGTGGTGGTATTTTTGATGAGGTGGCCATCAATGCCCAACGCATCAATAATGTCGATCATCGGATTTTGGGCTTAAGCGGTTATGCCCTCCATTTGCTGGCACTCGACAAAATTCGCCTTGCGATGAGTCAATTGCAACAGGCAAAACCCCAGTGGGATAATCCTGCGGTACAAAATGTGACCGTTTTCTTTAGCCAAGCGTTATTTGCACTCGCGACCTTACGCAGTGGACATTTACCCCGTGCGTTTGATGCCGCCAAAGAAGCCTTACATCGTTTGCCAAATGCCTATCGCCGGATTGACCCGTCAGCCTTTTTCGGTACATTTGCCTTGATGGAAGTCTTTCTCGAACTGCATCAAGCCGAACAGCATCAAGCCGAAGCAGATACACATTTAATCGTTTTACATGAACGCTTGATCCGCTATAAGAAACATTTTAGCGCAGTGCATCCGTATATCAATTTGTATGAGGGCCGCTATGCTCTGCAAATGGGACAAGTCGACGCCGCCCATAAGTTTTTTGACAAAGCATTAAAACAATCCCAAACCAGTTCTTTGCCGTGGGTGAGCGGCTATGCCTATTTTATGTTGGCCCAAGTTGAAACTGAGCAGGGTGAACGAGCTGATAATCTAGCCTTGGCGCTTGAATTACTCGAAGAAGCACAAGCCACGTATGCTGTGAATCAGGTGCGTCAATATATCCGTCAGAGTGAAAGCCGTGGATAAGTATTATGATCAGCTTTCGACGCGTTCAATCTGAAGATGCCACGGCCATCTATGCTTTGTATGATGAGCGCACTTTTGCCTCGACCCGAGATTTGGTGTGGCGGGCGTGCAATGCGTATGAGCGTGGCCAAGGTTTGGGCGTCGTGGTTTTGCGTAAAGCTGGAATTATCGGGTTTGGATTGGTCACCTTGTGGAGCAAAGTTGCTGAAATTAGCGACCTTATCATCCGCGCGGATCTGCAAGGACAGGGTTACGGCACCCAACTCATTCATTATTTAAGTACCTATGCCAGTCAACACCGCACCATGCTGGAAATTGGGGTGCGGGATGATAATCCACGGGCCCATGCACTCTATAAACGGCTTGGTTTTACCTATCAACGCACCATCCAACTCAATTTTGCTGGAACACCTCACGACATTTACTATTTGCAAAAACAGGTCTCCTCAATGCAGAATAGTACCGATGAATAATTGGTGCTCTTATACTTAACCACCTCATTTTTTGGAGATTATTGGGTATGACCAATCTAGCCAGTGAACTTAAATTTGCTCTCGAAAATCAAAATATTGATGATGCGATGCGTCTGGCCCTCGAACTAGGCGACTGGCTCATTACTGAGCAAGACTATACCGAAGCACTCAATAGCTACACCCTCAGCACGCGTTTAGGGCAAGAGCTGGGCGATATGCAACGTCTTGTCGAAGCACTCTATAAATTGTCGGCTACTTATGTCCAACTCAACGAAGCAGACAAAGCCATTATTCGCATTAAACGGGCCCTAGATATTGCGCATCAAGTCCAGGATGAAGTTCACATCGGGCGACTATGGGCAATTTTAGGGGATGCGCATTTGCAAGTCGAAAAACCCGAAGAAAGTTTGGTCGATTATCAACAGAGCGTGAAATATCTGGAAAAAACTGAAACGTGGTATGAAGCCGGTATTATTGCCGGCAAGCTGGCTAATCTGCATCTTGACCATGAACGTCCGGATGAGGCCATGTTAGTTTTGGCCCAAGTGATTGCCTTTTTCAAAAAAGCAGAACGACCCGATTTGCAAGCACGGGCGCTCGGCAATTTGGGCACAGCTTTCGGCGAATTGAGGCGCTGGAAAGAAGCTGGCCAACGGCATAGCCTTGCGCTGAATATCGCTCGCGAAATTGGCGACACCGAAGAAGAAGCCTTCCAACTCACCAATTTAGGCTATGTGGCTGAAATGGATGAGAATTATTATTGGGCGATTCGCTATTATCGCCAAGCGCTCTATTTACGGGTGATGGCGCGTGATATGCGTACGTCGGCGGAACTTGCCTATGATATTGCGCGCTTGATTATTAATGATGTGGAGCAACTTTTGCAGGCCTTGGTTTTGCTTGAAGCGGCGAATCGTATTCCCAACCCGCCCGAAGGTGCGCCGGAACTGCTCCAAATTGCGCGTGAACGTCAACATCAATTTGAAAAAGAGGGGGTTACGTTGACGCCACCAATTGATAATGTGCGCGAATATGCTGAGCAAGCTTATCTGGGAAGCTAGGGGTTGTGTTGAATAATATCTAATAGGCCACGGTATACCGTGGCCCTACGCAGGTATCTCAAATTTTGAGAGTGGGAGACCCTATCCATCAATTACGAATCGGTGTCGGTGACGGGTTCACCGTTAATCAATTGCGGCAAATTATAATCCGGTTCCGTCGAAATCTTGGCCATGTCCGCCAGTGCGCGGAAAGCCGGACGATAATCGATCATAAAGGGAGGTGGCGCAGGTGTTCCCAACGCCCACCAATATTGCTCATCTTCCGGTGTCCATTGCGAATCCGGCAAATAGATGGTCACCATCACCCCGACCCACGGTCGCCAATTTTCAGCGGCGTAAGCATAAGCACGGACTAAGTAATCAGCTTGGGTTTCGAGGTCAACGCGATACCAGGCATAATCGGGATTCACCTCATCCACAGTCCAGCCCATTTCAGTAATGGCAATTTGTTTGGCCGCATCGCCATTGGCAACCATAATGGCCCGAATATGTTCTACATGCCGGAAGCATTGCCAGCGTAAGCCGCCGCCTTCAACGACCTCAGCGGGGTCAGTTTCGGGTGAATAAGCAAAACCGGGGGCATGCACGCCAAGCACATCGAAACTCTCCGCAAAGCCATCTACGGCGTATAATTTCCACAGAAATTCTTCATCGGGCATGGCTTCAACCGTGCGGGTGCCAGTGGGTGACAAACCGGCGCTAATAATAATGGCGTCTGGATCAGCCGCACGGATGGCCTCCGCACAAATCTTCAACAATTTGGCATACGCGACGGGACTCGGCACATGATTACCCCATTCCCGCGCTAAATTCGGTTCGTTCCAAATCTGATAAGCCTGAATGCGGCCTTGATACCGCGTGGCAACGACACTGCAATAGTCGGCCAACCGCGCTTCATCAAATGGTATTTCATCGTAATCAATATCGGTGCGAATCGCCCATTTAGGCACATGATCTAGCCGCGCAATGATTTCAATATTTTTAGCCTCAGCATCGGCTACCACTTCGTCGGCATGTGCCCATTTATAGCGTCCTTCGATGTCACCATCATGCTTTTGGGGTTCAATATCCTGCCACGCAAAACTTTGGCGCACATGGGAAAACCGCATTACATTCACGGCATCTAAGGAGTGATTGCGGCTCCAATCATCCCACCACAAAAAGGCGTGAACGCCATAGGTTAGGGAGGGAAACTGATGGGTATTTTCAAGATCAATGGCAGATGGCGCTAAGTCTGTAGGTAAATCATAGTGAGGCGTATCATCATAAGGATATTGATCGGCAAGGGCATCGTTGTTAGAACCCAGATCAAAAACTTGCCAGACAGCAACTCCCAATGAAGATACAATGAACAAAATTAGAAAGATTAGACGCATACGGTTTTTAGGCAATGATTTCACTTTTTGGTTACCAGAAATAAAAAAACGGCAGAATAGGGACAGGGTAATGTGCCCTATTCTGCCATTAAATTGGCTAATTGTATGCCCTTATTAGGTGATAATAGGCAATTCGTTTAGGACCGACGCGTTTTAAGTTTAGCCACTAATTTTCGGAACGCATTCCCGCGTTCAGCAAAGTCAGCATAGGCGTCGTAGGATGTGCACCCTGGACTCAGAAGCACCACATCCCCCTTACGAGCGGAGCGGGCCGCATAACTCACGGCAGTTTCTAAGTCTTTGACTTCGTAAATCCGCATATTGCGAACATCGAGTTTATCTTTGGCCGTTTTCATGTATTGATGAATTTCACTTGCATATTCACCAAAACAGCAAATAATCTTGCATTTGCGGACGGCTAAATCCGCGAGTTCTTCCCACGGTAAGTTTTTATCGCGCCCACCCAAAAGTAAAATAATGGGTTCAGTGAAGCTATTCAGCGCGGCAATCACGCGTTCCGGTGAGGTCGCAATACTATCGTTGTACCAGTCTGCTTCGCGCACCGTATCGACAAATTCCAGCCGATGGGGTACGCCAGCAAAATTCTGAATGACATCGCGCATGGCTTCCACACTCACGCCGAGCGCACCCGCTGTGGCACAGGCCGCCAAAATATTTTGGACATTGTGCGCACCCCGGAGTTTGATATCACTAACACTACAGATGACAGCAGATTCGCCATCCGGCGCACATTCGCCATTCACCACAATACGATTACCCACTAAACACGCGCCATTGGCTGTTAATTCACGGGTAGAGAACGATGCCATTTGCGCCGGTGCCATTTCGCTATAGCGCCGACTGTGCGCATCGTCCTGATTATAAATCAACAGGTCGCCTTCCCGTTGATGACGGAAAATATTGGCTTTGGCTTCGGCATAATTTTCAATCGTGCCGTGACGGTCTAAATGGTTGGGGGTAATATTTAACAGGACCGCAATCGGGGGACTGATATCGGCAAGTTCTAACTGAAAACTGCTGAGTTCCATGATGACAATATCATCTTCTTCAATTTCAGCTAAATCAGGCAAGAGCACTTGGCCAATATTGCCGCCAACCCACGTTTTACGTCCGGTTAATTCAACCATTTTACCAATCAGAGTCGTGGTGGTGGTTTTGCCTGCACTACCTGTAATGCCCACAATCGGGGCCGGACAGCGTTCAATGAAAAGCGTGGCGTCGTTCGTGACGCGAATCCCACGGTCATGAGCTTCTTTGACAATCGGTAGATGCAAGGGCACCCCGCCCGAAACACACAACATATCGGCGTGATCTAAAATGGTCACGGGATGGCCACCGAGTGCAAAACTCACATCGGGATTAACGATGAATTCAAGAAGATCATCCGCAAGTTCACCCGCATCTTTGGAGTCGGATAAAATGACCTTGGCTCCTTGAGTTGGTAACCAATGAGCGAGGGCTTTGCCTTGGCGAGCCATGCCAAGGACAACAATGGTCTGATCTTTTAAGGAAAATTCCTCGGAGGAGGGTTTATCTGGCATCGAATATTCGCTAACTCATAAGCACCTTGATAAAAGATTACCCTTGAGTCTAGCAAGGTAAACGGGAGAGAGCAACCGCAAACTTGCTCAATTGAGTGGTCTCAAATTGGGGAGCCAAGTTAAAACTAGGCCCTGAATAATTCAACACAATTAAGGTCTACATACGCGGACATAATTCGCTCTAGATGATTCCACCACACATCGACCATCCCGTGATGTGACCACTGCCACGCTGGCATAAAAAGATGACGGATCACCGCTAAGCGATAATCATGCCAACACGCCTCATAAGAATAATCTGTCACACCATATCGCTTGAGTGAGGCATGATAATATTGCACAAGTTGTTGCTCAAATCGTTGACGGCGCTCCGGAAACCAGAATACACCGAGCATATGCGCGATATCATTCGGACCAACTTCCGTTGACCAGCTTTTCCAATCAAGTATACGCACGATGTTGCGATGCGGGTCTTTAGGATAGAGAAAATTTCCAATATGCGGGTCGCCGTGGATGCGCGTTAAATTATTCTGATTCATCCGCGCGGCATAAATGGCCGGGAATTTTTCGCCTACCTCCCGATAAATAGCGCGTCGTGAGGGCGACAAGCGATCCCCCAGAAATTCCACAAAATCATCAATTCGGGCAATATCTGAATGTAGAAAATTATTATTATGCGCGCTGGGTTCTAAGTCAGCATGATCCCACCAATAAGCATGCAGTTGGGCGAGGGCATCAATCACCAATTCAGCCTGACTAAAACTCATCGGAAATTGGGATGGCGGTGAGGCTACATGCGTTTCACTTAAATCTTCAAGCAAAAGATGAAAATGATTCGCGTCGCGTTCGACTGAAAAACAGCGGACAATCGGGAATGTATAGGCCTCGGCGTTTTGATAGAACTCGACTTCTTCAAAACTGATATGTTCCGGATTGCTGAGTTTGAGTATGAATTGCTGGGGTGCTGAAACAGGTTCGGAATACGTGATGGCTAAGGGGTAAATCGTCGAGCGAGCAAATTTCTGCTCGCCGACTTCAATGGTTTGCACTTCAGCCGAAGTTATTAAATCCGCTTTGCGTAAAACGGTCGTTAACCATGCTGAGGTCACCTGATCAACTTGCGTAATAACTTCGCCCATATAATTTAGCCTTGAAATAGACGCTTAAAATAGAACGTGTAATTGTCTGTGACACTCACCAGTTCCCAGCCTTCAGTCACGAGCCAGCGCATAGCGTTGGTTAAGCGACTTGGTTCTAAATCAAAATCATTGATATCATGCCGCACCCAACCACTGGGACTGATAATATCGAGATAAGAACTGGTTAATTCACAGATTTCCCATTGTTGCATGAGTAATGCATCCCTCGGTGGCATATATAAAATAAGATAAGAATAGTCTACTATCTTCCTTCATTCAGGCCAATCTCGCCAATGATTTGCCAAGAATTAAGATCATTGCAGATGATGGAATGATCTTGTTAAGAAGGATATTATTATTCTGAGTTTGGAATATTTTGCTTATAGAATAGTCCTAACGGTATCATTAGTGAAAATAATCTAGAGTGTTGAGGAGGCAACTGCTCAGAACTAGGGATAGTTAACGCTTTGGCCATGTTTAGTGCTCACGGACAGTATATATGTTTTTCCTACACGGTTTAATTAAGCCCAAAAACGTAGGGGCGGTATACATGCTGTTTGTCGAATGGATGTCCTCGTTAGTTAACTATTCATAATCAACGAACGACCATCTGGGATTTGTGTCAGAGGAGATTCAGCATGTATCGACATTTTATGCTAGCAATTCTTTGCTTGTCTTTTTTCGTAATTCTGGTGCCCGCTAGTCATGCCCAAGATGATGATACGCGGCATATTGTCCAAGAATTTTCAGGCTATTTACATCCCGCTGATGAATATTATTTCCATGCACCCGATCTAAAAGAGGGTGAAACGCTCTATGTTTCGCTCGAAAACGTATCCGGTAATCTGGACCCACTCGTGCGGATTGAAACGGATGATGAAACTCAAACTATTTTGGCCGAAGATGATGATAGTGGACATGGCTATAATGCTCTACTTGCTTTTGAAGTGCCGGACGACGATGATTATTTGATTGTCATTGCTAATCATGGTGGCGAAACCTTTGGTGAATATCATTTGTGGGTAGGCATCAATGCGCCGGAAGTCCTTGAAGATGACACGAAACACGCCACAGAAGAAAAGATCATCACCCTCGATTTAGAAGCATCTGAAGTTAGCTTAGCGGTGCAAGAACTTGAGGATGAAATCGATGATCCCACCCATTTTTATGAGCATGAACTGACGCATATCAATGCGGGTCACACACTCTATGTTTATCTTGAGACACTCGAAGGTGATTTAGTGCCACATGTCGAATTACTCGATTTTTCACGCAAGGTCTTAGTCGCGGGAGATGCGAACGACGATCATAGTAGTGTCTCATTTGCCTATTATGTGGAAGAAGGCGGCGACCATTATGATTTGTATGTCGGTAATCGTGACGGTCAAACAACCGGCAAATTCCGGCTGGTGATTGGCATTGATAGCCCCACGGTTTTAGAAGGTCATGCACATCTGATCGGGGACCCGATTATTAAAGCCTCGACACCTATTGATATTGGCGTAGAGCTCTTGCAAATTACGGATGTAAGCCAAAAATCAGAGAATTTCGGCGTGGTGGCTATTTTACGAGCTGAATGGACCGATCATGATCAGGCCTTTAATCCCGCAGATTGCCAGTGTAGCGAAAAAGTCTATACAGGCCGCCAATTTATCGCCTTTCTCGAAGAAAACACCGATTTCAAATGGCCGCGTTTTCACATCACCAACCAACAACATGAACGTGTTTCTCAGGATGAAGTCTTGATTATCGAATCAAATGGCCAAATCCGTTATGAGGAACATTTCAGCGCGACACTCCAAGCACCTGAATTTGATTTCCGCAAATTCCCCTTCGATCATCAAGATTTCTGGATTCGAGTCGAGACCCGTTATCATGACGATGTCTTTTTACTAGAAGTGCATCCTAACGACGCTTATAACCGTTATGGCTCTCAACTTGGTGAGGAAGAATGGGTTATTGATGAAACTGTGACCGAAGTGCGGGATATTGATGGTTTTTCGCGCTTTAGTTTCGATATACGTGTAGAACGCCATGTCAATTTCTATATCTATCGCATCATGTTGCCGTTGTTCTTGATTGTGGCGGTGGGCTGGGCGATTTTCTTCATTCATGACAGCGATGCCCGTATCACTGCTTCAAGTGGTAATTTGCTTATTTTCATTGCGTTCAACTTCACCATTGGGGATGATCTACCTCGTCTGGGTTACCTGACGTTCCTCGATTGGCTGTTAATTATCTGCTTTGTGATTACGGCGGTGGTCTTTGGGGTGAATGTCTATACCAAACGCCTTGAGCAACAAAGCCATGAAAACGCGGTGCGCAAGATTAATCGGTATTTGATTGTGCTGTATCCAATCTTATTCGCGCTCAGTATTTTTGTGCTCTATTGGCAATATTTTTTGAACGTTTAGGCATTAGGCTAATTGGGTTGGGTCATGAAACCGCCGCAGATAAATGGTCAAACATAAATGAGGCTACAACATATTGTGGCCTCTACCTGCATATGCGCGGGACTTGTGTCGAGCTACGACATGCCGTAGCTTTGCCAAATTTTTAGCCAACGCCATTTGTCAGCCATATAAATCAAAATCGTCCGGCATGTCGCCGGACGATTGGTTTTACTTTTTGCCTACAAGGAAAGCTTATTTGACAGCTTTCTTGAGTTCAGCACCAGCAGAGAAAGCAGGACGCTTGGTGGCGGGAATGAGTACCTTTTCTTTGGTACGTGGATTCACACCCATGCGTTCTTTAGCATGACGGACTTCGAAAGCACCGAAACCGGTCAATACAACACGTTCACCACCAGCCAAAGCTTCGGTGATAACTTCCAATACAGTGTTCACAGTGGTTTGGGCGTCAGTCTTGGTGATGCCTGCTTTTTCAGCAACTGCGGCGATGAATTCAGTCTTGTTCATCTTATGCTCCTCATTAAAGTGAAATTACAATGTGTTAATTTCATTGGCAAAAACTCGCGCTATTTTACGCGGGGAATAAGGTTCTGCCAAGTCTAAAACAAGCGAAATTCAAATTTTCCGATGATTTCATCGGTAAATCGGCAGATTCAAATAGGTTTTTCGGCAAATTTTGCTTGTTTGCACACCCTGACAATGCTAATATGAAGGCACGTTTGTAGAGGATGATAAGTATCTAACTGAGGTGTGTTGTGGGCGAGCGAAGTGTTTTTTTTGATGACTGGCGTGATTGTTTACGCTCCCATTTTTTTCATGTAGTCAAAATTCGTGATGAAGTAACCGAACCAACATTGCGCAATGTTTTGCTGGAAGCGGGTGTTTCTGCCGAAGAAATTGAAGAATGGTATGCCGAAGCTCTGCAATTGCGAGCATCCCTTGACGAAGACTAATACCCAACCTACTTATTTGACTTCCACTTAAGGATTATCAGAAAATTGACCACTCCACCCCAGATTGGCATTGATGCACGCCTGTTATATTATCGCAAAGGCGGCATCCCCGAATATACAGCCCAGCTTATTGAGGCACTGGCCAAATTAGATAACACCGCTCAATATGCAGTTGTGCATAATTTTCGTGACAAACAAACCTATACACCTGCCGCTAATTTTAAGCGGGTGAATGCCTATACACCTGCGCATCATCGGATTGAACGCACGGCTTTATCGGTTGAAATGGCGCGACTTGGCCTCGATTTGTTTCATAGCCCTGATTTTATTGCCCCGCGTCGAGCGGCCAAAAAACATCTGATTACCATTCACGATCTGCATTTTTTGTATTATCCGCAATTTCAAGATAAAGCGGCATTACGCTACTATCGCGACCAAATTGGCTTATCCGCCCAACAGGCCGATCATATTTTTGTGCAGACCGAGAGCACCAAATCCGCCGTTGTGCAGATGTTGAATGTGCCTGCGGAAAAAATCACTGTGCATTTATTGGGAGTCAATCCGGCCTGTCAGATTTTGCCGGATGAAGAAGTAAAACGCTTACTCGCGCCGTATAAGTTGTCCAATGAATATTTGCTCTTTGTCGGGACAATTGAACCGCGCAAAAATATGCCGAATTTGCTCAAAGCCTATGCCTTGTTGCGCGAAAAAAATCCCGATGTGCCGCGTTTGGTGCTCGGTGGGCAACCGGGCTGGCATGTGACGCAGGAATTGGCCGCGCTCGATACCTACCATCTACATGAGCATATTACGTGGATTCAAGGGGTGCCGGATGAAGTCTTACCCGCCCTCTATAACGGCGCAACGGCGTTAATTTTACCCTCGCTTCATGAAGGCTTTGGGATGCCCGCTGTCGAAGCCATGGCGTGTGGTACGCCCGTCATTGTCACGCAGAACGGCGCGGTGCCCGAAGTGGTCGGGGACGCCGGACTGTTTATTGATCCGATGGAACCCGAAGCTCTAGCCGAAACCATTCAAAAATTGCTAGATGACAGCCAGTTGCAAGCCGACCTCAAAGCAAAAGGACTGGCGCGGGCGTCAACCTTTACCTGGCAACACACCGCGCAAATTGTCCGGGATATCTATCAGCAGTTTATTTAGAGGGTGTATCCGTAGCACTGAACGATTTGGGCGCGACTTCCCACGAATAGTGAAGATTCTTGTTCAAACTAATGCGATCATCTAAGACAGCAAGAAGTTCACCTTCAACAAGATCAACACTTTCGCCAGTGGCTTGATTAATTGCCACAATTTTGTCTGTCCAACACATATCAATCAGCTCAAATTCTTTAATATAGCCCGTGGTGCAAACCTCAAAGACATGCCATACCCCATCGGGTGACGTCTCCACATACCATTCCAAAGATGGATATTCGCCTATCCGGAGCCGCTGAGTTGTATTTGTCCGCCATTTGACAATGTATGGAATGAGCAAATCTGCTTCAAGCTCTGTATCGAATTCAAGGACGTAGATTTTGATTTCAGGTTGGTTGCCAAATAAGATTTGTTCATCAAATTTACGCCAGGTGTTTTCAAAAACAACCGCGTTGTCCGGAAATTGCTCTTTCGAAGACCACGCTAAACCCGTTTCGTCATAAATATTGATGAGGTTATCTTCTGCATGCTGAAAATTGTCGGTATAAAACAAAACTGCTAAATCTTTCGCAAGAAGTTCGTATTCCCCCACAACCCCATCATATAAAAGTGATGTTTCTATGACGCCATCTTGCAGGTGCCTGAGTTCAATCAATAAATTCTCATCTTCCACAATTGCCCATTGATACAAGTCATTGCCATGATAAAAGTGAGTACGGCCGGGATAATCACCATCGTCTTCACGCGGGGGAAGGGTGGCATCATATTCGGTTAAACTGCCCTGCACGACATCATATTCCAACAATGTGTCGATACTGCGAAAAGCGACTTTCGTCCCATCGGCGGATACCACTGCTTGTAAGCCACCACCATAAATCTCATGCACCGTGTCATCTTCAGGTGAATAGATTTCAATCGGATGACGGTGAAAATCGGAGGCAACCACAATATTATCCCCGGCTACGAGGTGCATACGTCCCCACGCAAAGTCTGGTAAAAGTGTCGGCTTAGTTGGTGCGTCCATATTTACTAGATAACTGTCTGCTCCCAAGAAGCCATCCAATAAAATATGATTTTCACCGATTGTTTTCACCCAAACAGGTCCGGTGGGGATCGCGATAAGTTCACGGGTCAGGAGATTGAATAGCTTGACTTGATTAGTAAAAACTCCCCCTAAAACCAACCATTCCCCATCGTGTAGAGTGCCGACAATTTCAATCGCCTCTTGGGGTCTTCTCTCATTCCGCTCAGCCCAAGCCAAAATTTCTTCATCGGAAAAGATGGGTGTATCGTAAAGTAAATTGAATCCATCAGTGACAGGGTCATAACGATATAGATACGTGGCTTGGCGGATTTCCTCATCTTCAGGATTTTCGAGTGTGAAATCATACCCTGAACCAATGAGTTGCCCATTCACCCAAATAGGTTTGACGAAGGACACATTTTTCAATTTATTGTCAAATTCATGGGGAAGTGGCACCACGTCAGCGGTGTTATCAGCGTGAAATGTGGCGACAAATTGACCTTCGCGAGTGCCCAACCAGAGACGGTGGGTAATTGGGGATGAATTTTGGGCGGAATTAGCAGGCGCAACTTGAATACTTGAGGCAGTGAGTAATAGTGCGCCAAGCAGGAGTATAGATAGGATACGCAATGATTCCCTCTTTCGTGTTTAGCTCCCTGTAAACAGAGTTAATTTAGCACGAAGCAGAAAAACGTACTCAATGTATGGGCAATGAGTGGCCGGTGGTTTACCTATGTATAGATATAGTCCAAAATCTTTTCTGGCAACGTCAAAATCGCGTCTTCGACGAGCCGATAGTAGATTTTGCGGTCTTCTTGGGGCACTTCTTCCAATACGCCACTATCTTTAAGTTGCGATAAATGGCGCGAGACCACGGATGGGGAAATATCCAATTTCTTGGCAATCAACTGACCATGCACTTTACCATGCGAGCGCGCAATCAGTTGCAAAATATTGAGGCGTGTCGTATCGCCCAATGCACGGAGGACATGCACGGCTTGTTCTTTTTCTTGTTCAATTTCCTTGACACGATCTTCGGTCAGGGTCGCATCAAAAATGACCGTTACATTACCGTAGCCATAGAATAAAAAGGCGCGGGTCGGCAACATATACGACGGAATAATCAACACTTCTTCAATGGGATGGTCTGACGGCAACGGCGCAGGCAAACGCTTAAAACGGCCAGTGACTGATTGCATCAAGCCTTCGCCACCTTCACGGCTCAGGACGCGTTCTTTATCAATAATGGCCGGTTCCCAATATTGTTGCAGTTCTTCAATTTCATATTGAAAAACCGTTTCCCAATAATAGCGCCACATATCGGTTAAGCGGGTTTGGAAAGCCGGAATATCCTCAAGGATAATATTCAGCGGCATTTTGGCACAAGATTCAGCATAGTCTAGGGCTTGAGCATAGAGCAAGCTGTTGACATTGGCTTGGGTGAGTTCGATTTTTTCGAGTTCAACTTCGGGCACCACCCGTCCAATAACATAGAACATGAAGCGCGCCGGACTCATATTGAGCACATAGTCAATGAATCCGTGTACATCGTCATGATCTTCATAATCAACGGCGAATTCAAAGAAAGCATGGCCCCACATAAAGGGTTTATTGATTGTAGCCAGCTCATCCATGAAGTCTGAAGATACCTTGCTGGCAGTTTTCATGGCCCATTGGCGATGGGTGCGGCTGGGTTCTAACAGAATCCGCATACTCAACATCATCTCATAAATAGATGAGGTTTTAAAATCGATCATTTGCGCCAACGGATCAGCGGTATCAATGACTTCGAGTGGCATAATTGCTTCCTTTACACTTGAATTTCCAATCCTATACTGCCTTCATAGTAGGTCAGCGTTATAGGCTTGTCAATAAAATAGTTGGTTTCTCAAATCAATTTATTACGGCTTTCCACCGCGATTTAATAAATTTCTATGAGTTTAAGTAGGCCTTTATTTCCTATCTTACTCTTTTAGCTACGGAAAGTTCGCTTTGCTTGGATTTACTAACAAAATAAAACGCTTCCGTTTCAAGGGCCTCGACCTGCCCTAGCCCGACAAGTTCTCTGCGCGGACTACTTCTAATTGAGCGATGAGTTCTTGGCTTAATATATTTAGGCGCTCAAGATCAGTCGTTGTCAAATCTTCCCACGGCGCGAAAAATAGCACGTTGGTTTTATCTTCAATTGCGTCGCGTTGCTGTTGACCCGCTTCCGTCAAACGATAATTGTTATCATTTTCGGCGACTAACCAACCCTGCCCGACTAACTCATCCACAAAACCTTGATAGTCTGCCAATGAATAACCACGCGGAAATTCTTGAGCCAAAACATCCATCACGCTTTGCACACTATTCGCTTGTTCACGCCACATAATTGTCCAGACTTCCACAGCGGGTGCTGAAATAGCTAAATCACGCCACGCGGCTTGATGGCTATCACACCGAAAATTGACTAATACATCAACAGTCGCGGCAAATTGCGCTAATGGTGCAATGGCACGCGTGCGGTGCGGTTTATATTCCATATCAGCGGCGGGGGTCGGATAGTTATTGGCGAAACTTCGTTCAAGCATACCCTGAAATATAGCAACGAGCCAATCTAAATCTGCCGGAGCGAGCAATTCAAGCTGACCCAGCGCCGTATACACGCTTTGCAAAACAGCATCGACGCGCTGATTAGCATCCTCGGTTAGGAGATAGTGATTGGGTTCAGGTGATTGGAATAAGCCAGCTTCAGCGATTCTGATGAGTCGTTCGGTGAATGGGGTGGTGTGATAGTACGGAACACAAGCTTGAATAATGTCAGCGGTGAGCGGGGTGGGATGAATATCGTAGGCATGTACTAACATGCCAAAAGGCAAACCTGCTAATTCATGCTCAACTAAAGCATTGCGTAGATCATCCATATAAAACGGCGGCAATTGGGCTCGCATATCTTGCAAGTTTTGCCAGATGGTTCTATAAGATTGCAACGCCGACGGATGCATGGTGAAACCTTCCTTTTAATTGACGATATTTTTCCCGACTCAGAAGGAGCTAAGCATAGGCTTCATTTAGCCTACACTTAGCTTATCCGAGAGAAACAGGCCGAAATTACTTACGCGGCTTCTGGTTCAGGAGCCAGTTCTTGTAATTTCGTGCGCAGTTGTGTTAGCAAATTCATCAATTGGAAGATTTCAAAGCCAGCGAGGTCTTCCCATGCAACGAAGAAGATTTCATTGGTGCGGGCTTCGATTGCTTCACGGAGTTCGCGACCTTCATCAGTGACAGCATAGCCATCACCTTCAGCCACAACCAAGCCCCGTTCAGCTAAGTTGGCAATAAATCCTTGGAATTCCTCAGCCGTATAACCACGACCCTTGCGTTGTTCAAGGATGGCATCGGCGGTGGTGTGTTCACCTTGCCAGATGAAGGTGAGAACCTCGAGTTCAGGCCCCGTGAGGCCTTTTTCTTGCCATGCGGCAATGTGGGCATCATCGCGGTAGTAAACCAAATCCGTCAGATATTGATCAACATGTGCGGCTAAATTCGCGCCGGTGGGGTGGGTGACCCGGCTAATTTCTAACATCGTTGAACGAGTGTCGCTGGCGATGGTTTCGTTGACCACTTTCTTCAGGATCTCGGTCAAAACTTGCATTTGTTCTTCGGGGAGCGCTTCAAGTTCCGCAATCGCATTATAAGAATTGCTAAAGAAACCTTGAATCGTCTCACGGCCCTTGGTGGTTAAGCGATAACCGTCATCATCATGACTGAGGAAACCCCGTTCAACCGTGCCTGCAATTCTATCGGTAAATGTCACATCATGATTGCCATACGGGGCAATATCTTTAATCACATCAATGGTTAGCGGCTTAGGTTCAATTCCCCAAGCGACTAAGCTGTCAAACCAATCGGGACCTTGATAACCCGCTTCTTGCAAGAGCGGAACGGTCACCGGGCGATAGAATGGCGCAAAAGCTTGCATGGTTTCTTGCGCACTGTCCCAAATCTTGAGATAGCCTTGCATCTTGAGTTCGCTGTTGAGTTTGTCGGTGATTTGGCGAATGGCTTGGAAATCTTGGGGGGTCAAATCTTGCCAACCCACGAAGAAGGTAGCATCTGTATCAATTTCAGCTTGATCACGCACCGCTTGACCTTCAGCGGTCAATGCATATTCACCATTATTCTTGGTAACCCAACCCCGAGCCACTAAGCTAGCTAAGGCGCTACCATATGCTTCGACGCCGACTTGGCGATTTTGCAATTGTTCCGCAATGGCTTC
>JBNLCD010000020.1:0-22808 GCA_050303635.1 Anaerolineae bacterium | reverse complement strand
AGAAATCCAGTCACTATCGGGAGACCAACTTAACCAAATGACTTCATCTGAAACAGAAAGCAAAGTATGTGTATCTCTAGTATTTAAATTGAATGTATGCAGAGACTTTTCTTGACTTTCATTTGTTGCCAAATATGCAACAAATTTGCGGTTTGGCGAAACATAGATATGATTTGGCATTACATCGTTGCTTATTAGGCTTATTTCTCCTTCGCGTAGCTTGATATATAGTGCATTATCAATAACTAGAAGCATATTGCCGTTGGTATTGCTGTTAATGGACCATTCGCCAAAAATTTCCGGCAAATCACTCACTGAATTTGGAGTAGGATTGACTACTTCTGGGGTTAAGTCTTCTGCGGTATTGGCAGACTCTAGAATAGCGTCTTTATCATTTTTCGCCTGACATCCAAACATTACAAGCATTGCCAAAATGTATGCTAAGGTTTTTCTAGCGTTCATTATTTGCACCCACATTCCTAAAACCTAAGTTAGTTTAGCAAAAATTAAAGGGACGGAAATTGAAATATCTTCAGGATTAATCCAGTCTATAAGCAGATTTGGCCAGACCATAGGCCATGTCGTATAGCATGCTGGTGGCATCATCTTGATCAATGATGCGGCGCAAGACGAGATTAGCCAGCCAATCTGCACTGGCGCGTCGCCACACATTATGGCGGGCGGGTATTGAGAGAAACGCGCGGGTGTCGTCGTTAAAGCCAACTGTATTATATAAGCCAGCGGTTTCAATCACCAAATCAAAATAGCGCGCCATGCCGTTTAAGCTGTCAAAAAACCACCACGGCGGCCCTAATTTAAGACTCGGGTAGTGGCCAGCGAGCGGCGCGAGTTCGCGGCTTAATGTTGTTTCGTCGAGTGTAAAGAGGATCATGCGCAGGGCTGGATGATTGCCGAATTTGTCGAGGAGTGGTTTCAGGTTGCGGGTAAACTCACTGGATATCGGTATATCAGCCCCCATGTCTCTACCAAATTGCGCAAAGAGCAAGGGATTATGGTTGCGATATGATCCGATGTGCAATTGCATGACCAGTCCATCTTCGGTACTCATGCGGGCCATTTCGATGAGCATATGTCCGGTGAAGCGTTGCACATCGGCGGCGGTGATATTGCCCTGCAAGGCTTTTTGGAAAATGGTTTCGGCTTCAGCATTTGACAAACGGCCCATCCACGCCGAAGGGGCTCCATGATCAGTGGCAGTGGCACCCATCGATTTGAAATAAACGCGCCGTTCTTCGAGGGCGGTGATGTATGACGCATAGTTATGCACATCCACGCCAGAAACCGCCGAAAGTTGAGAAATTTCGTGGGACCAGTTTTCGGTGTCCAGATTAAGCACCGCATCGGGACGGAAGGTTGGAATAATGCGGCCTGACCATTCTGATTGATGAATGGTTTCATGATGGGTGAGTGGATCGGTTGCTTTATCGGTTGTTGCTAGAACTTCAATATTAAATTGCGCATAGAGGTGGCGCGGTTGAAAATTGGGCTGAGCTAGTTTTTCGGCAATGGCGGTATAAATAGCCTGCGCATTGTCGCTATTCAATTTTTCGGTGATGCCAAATATCGAAGCGAGCTCGTCACGTAGCCAAATGCCTGTCGGAGTTCCCCGAAAAAGATAGAAGTTCTCGGCAAAAATTTGCCAAACTTGACGATGATCGGTTTCCGTAGGGCCACCGTCGCGGCGCGGAATGGCCAGTGATGCCAAGGGCACGCCGTGGGAATATAACATGCGAAATACATAATGATCGGGAATCACCAGAAGTTCGACCGGACTGCCAAATTGATAGTCCGGGTTAGCGAATAAATGTGGATCGACATGACCATGGGGGCAAATCAGCGGTAATTCTGCAATTTGCTGAAAGAGTTCGGCGGCAAGTTCTTGTTGAGCACTATTTGGCGCAAAATAATCATAGGTCATGAATTATAAACTCCTCGGACATCACCCTGTGCAAACAAATATTTTAACGTGGAATAGCCAGCGCTCAACATCAATTCGACGTAGGAAACGTCCGTAGGAATTTACAGCCTTGCCTTGATTGCGTTACGAAAAATCTTCGAAAGGTAACCCGATATAGTTTTCGGCAATGGTGGTCCGCCCGCAACCGAACCTGTGAAATAATCGAGTTCTGCCAATTTGAGGCGGTTTTCAATCGGCTCTTCAGCAAATTTGTGCATTAAAGTGGTAAACCACCACAAAAAACGTATTGCTTTCCAGACATGGCCAGCTTCAACACTTTAGCGCCCGTTGAGGGAACAATATGGGCGGCATCACCAGCTAAAAATAATTTGTCAAAGCGCATGGGTTCAGCCACAAAAATGCGCAAGGGGACAAGTGAAAGTCACGCGCAATACGTTCCTTTGACTTTTGCTACGATTGAGAGTTTCTTCAGACAACATCTATTTTAGGTTGATTAATATTGATAGAATCTGTGTATGCAGAATCGAAACAGGACTGAAATTTTAGTCCTGTTTTTGTCTTCTGATTCAATGGGAAATAGAGGAAAGTTTAGCGTGCATTACCGTTCACAGCAAGGTGGGGTGATGATCTGATACTAGGATTTGCTTTGTATCATTTTCACCCAGCACCCTGCTATATTCATAGAATTTTGGTTATGCCGTTGGAATGTCTGGACAGATCAAAGGCTGTTATTCGTTTGCGGTCCAGACATTTACGGTACCGTCATATGACGATGATATAAGCGACCCATCGGGTCCGAAAGCGACACGCCAGACACGATTTGGTTGTGTTCCCACCAGCGTTGGTTCACCTGACGCAAGATCCCAGAGGACGACACTCGATGGATCCCAGGCCGTGAGAACTTGCGTCCCATCAGCATTAAAAACAACACATGGGACTGAAGAACTGTCCTTACCATCTATTTCGTAGGCAGTAAATTCGTCAACCATCTCGCCGCTCTCAACATCATAAAGCCGGAGACCACTATTACTGGTTGCAACCGCCAGCAATTGTCCATCCGGACTGAACTGTACATCCGGCACCACCGTATAGCCAGTCATAGCTATGCGATAGATTTCGCTATTACTTTCCGTGTCCCATAAAACAACCTCAGCTAAAGATCCAGATCCGGCGGGAGGTGTAACCGTAACAGCCAGTGTTTTGTTATCTGAGCTAAAAGCGACTGGACCATAGGAAACCGTTATTTCTTCAAATGTATGAAGGACCTCGCCGGTCTCAAAATCCCAGAGAATGGGGTTTGCGTCACGTTGATTAGACATCACCATTTTCCCGTCAGGACGAATGTCGAGGGCGGTGGTCGAGATACCGGGAATTTGACGAACCAGTTCTTTTGTTTCAACGTCCCAGATACCCACCGTGGTCGGCTCCAATGCACCAATGAGCTGAGTGCCATCCGGGGTCAATACAACATCAGCGACATATATGGCTGTACTCTCGACTTGGTGGAGGATTTCACCAGTCTCAAAATCATAAAACGTGATGTTATTATTTTTCGATCCTTCTTCACCGCCACCGACAATCACCATACTACCATCCTGACTTACAACCAAGCCAAGTGACATATTTGGTTTGGCCTCTAAGGCCCGTGCTGTGAATTTTGAATTTCCGGAACCGTCCTGCGCGTAGATCGGCAATACGATCAAGCCAGCCAACAAACAAATGATTAAACTCAAACTTAACTTCTTCATCTTCGGTACTCCTGTTTAGTTAATTTAATTTGATAAATGATCTGGCAATACACGTGTTTTAACTGTCGGCATCACCCCCTTTCCGGGGAAAATTAGGCAAAGCAGTGGCTAGGGCTATGACTAAAAGCCAGCCTACGAAAATTGCTTATGAACTTGTTGTTTCAGTAGAGTGGGGCATAAGAGTCTATGCCCCTTATTTGGTTAAACTAGGCGTGAGGTTAACTCTGCCCGTTAATCCTGTTCATTACAGAGCGGTTCAATACGATAGATTTCACGTTCTGTACAGGTGAATGGGCGAATAAAACGATTTTCGCGTATCCAATCAATGGCCGATTGCCGATTGACGCGCCAGACCCGCACCGTGCCATCAACCGCAGTCGATATGAAGCGCTCACCATCCGGTTGAAATTCTGCTTTGAGTAGAAAAGTTTCAGGATCGTGCCCTGTGTAACTGCGGATGGTTTCGCCTGTGTCAACATCCCACAAATTAATGATTGGAGCAGATGCTAGCATGGAGCTAGGCGTAATCAGTGTTTGCCCATCCATTGAAATATCCAAAGCAGAAATACCAGCCTGATCAGACTCCCAATCGTTCACAAACCGCTGTGTTTCGATATCATAAATCCAGACAAGATTGCCATCAATGGCACTGAAAATGAGTTGGTTACCGTCTGGTGTAAATTCGGCATTATAGGCTATGAAATCATTCGGGATGCGCCGGACTTCTTCTGTATCTAAATCAACGAGATAAGAGGCAAAACGATCATAATCTATTGCGTCTCGAACATTGCCCGAAATCAGTAAATCGCTGTTGATTGTCACATAAACCAGATTGCGCGTCGGATGCATCGTCAACCAATGCACGCCATAATTGGGATCGGATACTGCGGGTAGATCAATCCGCTTGACCAATTCACCAGTCTCCACATCAAACATCAGTAAATAGGGCATACCTTCTGTTTTGTTGATGCGGGAATGTTTGCCTGTCACTAAATAACGACCATCTGGCGTAAATTCCACCATTGTCATGGGGATTTTCTCTTCACTATAAGCGAAACGACGAACTTCTTCGCCCGTTTCCGGATCCCAGAGGATTACATTTTGGTAATTATGGGTCGCATCAACGATCTCAACAGTCGCAGTGGTAGCCAAATAACGACCATCGGGACTCCATGCCAGATCATAAGGCAGGTTAAACTCTGTATCCAGTCGATGCGCCAATTCAAGCGTATCAGCGTAATAAATCGTTGAGACTGAGCCGGAGGGTTGTCCGTAAGGTGCGCCTACGATTGCGAGATAACGTCCATCAGGGCTATAGCTGGCAATCGGAAACGAGCCCTCCGCCGGAATAGTTGCGATGAGATCATCCCGCCCTTTGATATCCCACAGATAGAATGTCTGGGTGCGACCATAGTAACTTGCCATGAATTTATTCGGCATTGTGGTGGGTGCCATATAAGCGAATGTTCCATAGTCTATTACATCACCGGTGTGGACATTGAATATCCGATAATCATTGGCTCCCAAACTTGTCAGATATTCGAAATTGGGATCTGGATTCGAGGAACGCTCGCCGAGAAGTAATTCATGAGGGGATGAGGCATAACGCACATATGCATCTTCATTGGGCGCACGATTAGCTTCAGGCACAAATTCATGCATGTGACCATAGGTTTCACCAGTCGCCAGCGTAATCGCATAGCCCGGATACCCGCCAAACCAGATAATCGTATCATCAGGATTAAACCCAAGCTCGCCAGCCCCAAAAGGATCATTTTCGGGATGAAAGACAGCCGGACGCTCGAATTGATAAAGTGTTTCACCTGTGGCCGTGTCAAATACGGTTACTTGATATTGTTTATCATCTTCGAAACTTGACCAGCCGCCCACAATTCCCAGACTGCCATCATGGCTAAAGTTCAGTGAGTGATAATAGGGTGCATCGATGTCTAGCTGGCGTATTAGTTCGCCGCTTTCGATATCCCAGAAACTAACACCACTCCCTATTTCGATACCTTGCTCTTTCGCTAGCGGAAGATCCTCTGGCGAGATATCAATGGTAGCAAGCGTGGAAGAGTCCCATGCCCAACGCAGACTAGCGATGGGTCTATCAATCACAAAGGTCGAAACTTGAGACATATCCGACGTTTGCCAAATGCCAATCTCAATCGAATCTTCAAACCATGGCGAAATAGCCATCGCGAAAAATTGATTATCAGGGCTAAAGCCGGCAAAGGATGTCGCTGAAGTGGCGATACTCGCAAAAGGAGCACTCGCGATTGGCTCATGACGAACGCTATCATAAGTGTACATGGTATCACTATTGCATTCACCAACAAGCCAGATGCTATCATCTAAACTATTCCCCGAAATCATGCGGCCACACCATGGCACAGCGTTGAGTTGCACGACCGGGCCGGCCTGATCGGCGAGTGTTTCAAGGATTCCAGATGTTTCATCGAGGATATCACCATCATCATCGCCAACTGACTCCATGGCCAGCGCTAAAGCCAAATCAATTTCATTGATCTGCATTTCTGAATTTGCGGCAAATGCCAGACTACTCCGGCGTGCTGTATCAAGGGCCGCTTCGGTTTCCCCAAGGGCGGCTTTAGTCTTCCGTTGCTGATCGGCGATTTCCCGCTGTTGTTGCAAAGCATAAATACCAAAACCACCACTCACGACAGCCGCAATCAGAAAAACAGCGGCCAACCCTTGTGAAACCCGCACAATCCGTTTTTCGAGCCGTGCCTGATGGACTTGCCGTTCAGTTTCCCGTTGTTCTTCTTGCTGGTGTTGAACTGAACTCTGCTTGATAAATTCCTGCTCGACAGGTGTTAAGCTCAACTCAGTTTGCTCAAACCATGTCTCAAATCGTTCAAGTCGCCGACCGCGCAATAGATAGCTATTATCTTTGTTGTTATCTATCCATGATTGCGCTTGATTAGCCAACAGCCGTTGGGTCTTAATATCTTCCCGGCTATCATTCAACCATGTCCGCAGAAGCTCCCACTCGCGCAAAATAGCCTCATGTGCGACTTCGACGGTCGGCACGCGCGTGGTTGGGTCATGATCAAGTGCCAACAGACGATAACTGACATATGTATCGATGATTTCATCAACAAGTTCGGTATTGGTCGAAAGATCCTGTAATTCATAACGAGAAACCCGCCGCCGCGTATCTTCGGTGCCTTCACCCAGCGTCACCAAGCGCATAAATATTTGACGGGTCAGGGCTTGGCCCTCATCGCCAAATTCTTCAAAGATTTCATCAGCACGTTTGGCCAGCGCGCCGATTGTGCCGCCAATATCGTCATAGGTGGCGCGGGAAATCGCTCGGCCTGTGCGGCGGTCAAAAAGTTCAGTTAAAGCATATTGCAACAGAGGCAAAGCCCCCGGCTGATAGTTGATATCAGACACAATCGCCGAAACTAAACCAGCTTCAAAACTCACGCCGAGTTTGGCGGCAGGTTGGGTAATCGCGGCCTCAAGTTCCTCAGCCGTGAGCGGCAAAATAGTTTCCATGCGTTCACGAAGCATGATCCCAAATTCTGGATATTGAAGCGGACGATCATAAAAATCGGCACGCAAGGTGATAATAATCCGCACTCGACTGCGCAGTTCAGTAACCGCCGCCACGAGCAAGTTCAGGAAATGGGCACGGTCTGCTTCATCTTCAACCAGCGTAAAAACTTCTTCAAATTGGTCGATCACAATGAGGAGCTCAGTTTTATCATCATCGGGCAAAATGAGATCCGCAATGCGCAACAAACCGCGTTCATCGCGTTGCAAATGCTCATGAATATTGGTGCCCTGGTCAGCCGCGACACGGGTGAGCGCTGTCTCCAACTTATCGAGCGGATGTTGTCCGGGCAAGAAATCGACAATATACCATGCTTCCTCAGCGGGTTGTTGACGCAAAATAGCGGGTAAGAGGCCAGCTTGGACCAGACTAGACTTACCACTTCCGCTAGGTCCTAAAACAGCGAGAAAACGTTGATAGGGTACATCTTCGGCCAGACGCTTCAACAATTTGTTGGTCAGTTTGGTGCGCCCATAAAAATCTTTTTCGTCGGCTAATTTAAAAGCCCGCAGGCCTTTGTATGGGTTCTCAACATCCAGCGAGGCCAAATAAGTCGCGATATGATCGACCATTGGATTGTCACCTTGCTGAGGATCGGAAACAATTAGATTGAGTTCCTTGGCTTTGACTATTGCCTGTACCCGATTGCGCACGCCCAGCTTTTTATAAATATTGCTCAGATTCCATTTGACCGTCCCCACGGTTAGGAACAATGTGGTCGCAATTTCTCTATTCGACTTATTTTGAATCAAAAGGAGCAATATTTCCTGTTCGCGGGGTGTTAGGGCTTCAACCACAGATTGCGGTGTAGGCAAGGGTAGGCCGGTGACTTCTTCCCGAAAAGCCGTCGCCATTTCGATGGGGCCAGCATAACGATGCAAGGGGTCTTTAGCCGTCGCCTTTTGAATAATTTCGTTGATACCGTCTTGAATTTGCGCATCTAGAGTCGTAATAAGTGGCACGGGATCATTTAAACTTTTATAAATTTTTTCTACGCTATTTAAGTTGGGGTAGGGGTGTTCACCAACCAGCATTTCATACAAGATAACGCCAAGGCTATAAACATCGGTGCGTGGCGAGACGGTTTCACCGCGAATTTGTTCTGGGGCCGAGTACCCCACAGTACCTAGGAATGAACCTGTCGCGGTATGTTGGTCAGGTTGGCTCAAATCTTTGGCGATCCCGAAATCGGCGAGATAAGCATTGCCATCTTCATCAAATAGAATATTAGCAGGTTTGAGATCACGGTGGATGACACCATGACGATGCGCATGGGCGAGCGCCGCGGCAATCTGCTCCAAAATGAGGCGGGTCATATCAATTTCGAGCGGGCTATTTTGCAATAACTCTTTGAGATTGCCACCCTTGAGCCAACGCATCACGAGATAAGCGCCGTCCGGGTCACGCCAATAGTCATAGAGTTGCACGATATGGATATGATCGAGATGAGCAATAAGTTGAGCCTCGGACTCAAAACGGCGAATAAAGTCCGGTTGATTGGCATGTTCAGATTTAATAACTTTAATCGCCACATCGCCCCCAATCACAGGTCGGGTAGCCTGATAAACATCCCCAAATGCACCGTTTCCGATATGATTTTGGACAATGTAGCCTTTTATGTCGGTTAATGATGGCATGGTTTACTCCTCAACGGCTTGCGCTTGTTATAGAGATATTATAGGGAAATTAAACCATTGGCCCAAGCGATTTTCGGCAATCCCTAACTTTTCCCACACCTCATTATTTAACCCTAGAAAATAAGAAAGTCAGTTCCGGCGTATAACTGACTTCTAGACGGAATATAGGGAGGACGATAAGTAGCGAAATTAGTTGTCGTTGCACGGCGGCCAACTAAATTTTTAGACAGGCAAACTATTCAAGTTTTGCACATTGATAAGTATCGTAGGTGCATACAATAAATTTGGCTTATCTTCCAGTGAATACATTTCAGACAATTGTCTGAGTTTATGGGATAACGATCACCCAATAATTTTGATAAATCTATGTAAAGCGCAGTTTTAAGTTCTAGTGAGTATTTCCACCGGTATTTAGGACTAAATACAATCGTCCCCCTGCTAGATTTATTCCAAAATCATAGTATATGTACAGATTATTTGTTGCCCCTGCCGCGATACTGCCTCGCCAATTTAGTGAAAATTATTGATTTATGCCTTGCTAAAGGAGTAGGTCATGTATCAGATTATTGGCATTTGGGTCGCAGGCTTTGTATTGGGTCTCGAACATGCATTTGACCCGGACCATCTTATTGCTGTTTCAATTCTTGTGTCGGAAAATAAGAGTATACGTGGTTCAGCTTGGCTTGGGATTATTTGGGGTCTAGGGCATACGACGGCACTACTTATTATTGGCACGCTGGTGTTAGCTTTAAAAATCTCAATTCCCGTAAAGATGGCACTTTCCCTAGAATTAGTTGTGGGGTTTATGCTGATCGGACTAGGTTTACATGCTTTGCGTAAAGTTAGGCAGGGTAAATCGTTACATAGCCATATCCATCAACACGACGACGGAATGAGCCACCAACATCTCCACTCACATCAAATTAAGCCCAATCACCAGCATAATCATTATTTGCGACGCTCTTTTGTCGTTGGTTTGATTCATGGAATGGCGGGCAGTGCCACCTTAACCTTGCTGGTCTTGTCCACGATTGATAGTCTCCTCCATGGCTTGTTTTTTGTTATCATTTTTGGGTCTGGGTCGATTATTGGCATGTTATTGGTAGGAATGGTTGTGGCGGCTCCATTTAAAGGTTTGGCGCAAACATCAAAGATAAGCCGATTGCTAGGCGTTGGGGCAGGCCTTATCGGCATAATCTTCGGGAGCTTTATTATTTTTGAGATTATTTTCGTCGAGCATTTATTTACCTAAAATTTGGGATCTGGGGCGAGTGAAGAAGTTTAAGTTTCGTCACTGTGCCCCGTCGGGCGAATATACTTTGGCTTGAAATAAGGGCGGATGGCCTCCTGCACAGCATCCTTCATGATATTGCCAGAAATATGCATGAGCGTATCTTGATATTGCCCATCAATGCCCATGCTAGCTTGGCAGGGATAATGATGATGTAAAAGTCCGCTGGTCATAACGGCTTCGGCGAGCGGCGTATTTGCCAATTTTTCAGCGACATAGCGTCCACAACCGCAACTGGTATCACATATTAATTCAACATTCTGAATAATCTGCTTGGCTTGATCAACAGTGACTCTAAAAGAGGGGTGGCCAAAGTAGCGGGCAAATTCCTGAATCAATGGATCCTCATAAGCGACGCGATAGCGCAGTACATTGAAATGTGTCGGGGTTAATGAACAGAAGGGTTTAGGGCTTACACAGGCGACCCCGAGACGCGCTAACCATTCACCCAATTGACGCGCCAAACCAACTGGAAGCCAAGCAATATTATCAATCGGCGCAATGACCGCTTGCGCGCCTGTCATTTTAGCAATTTCAGGAATTAACTCGGCAACACCCTTAACTTCAGCCAGCGAGAGAATTAAATCGCTAGAGGGGAGGGTTTCGGGCAAATAATCTTCAGGATAATCAATTACAAGAGGAAAAGAACGCGGCGTTTGCCATGTATTAATGTGCCAATGAGGTGGGCAGTGGGCTTCAATATTATGTATATGTCGCCAACCATATTCCCCGGTTACCAAAATAAGAATCTTCATGGGACATATCCTTTTGGTATTATCGTAAGCTTAAAATCTTCAGTTGGCGTGAATTTATTACAATTTGAGTATGCATTAGTGAGAATTATCACTATTGGGATAAATGGCTACCCGCCATAATTAATTTAAACGGCAAGAGATTACAAGTTATAATCTCTTGCCGTGCCCCTGATTTTCCTCATTGGTAAGTTTGGTTCTTAACCCAAGGACTGAACTGCCTTCAACACTCTTCATCCTTAGCGAGGGAGCTATGGCTATCTATCGTTTTGGGGTATGAGAAAATCACGAGACTATCCATATCCACGAGTATAAATTCCATAAAACCACAGTTTTGGCTGGCTAGAACATAGCGGCTATGCATTGGTAACACCCAAAACTGAAGTTCATTTGCAAAATAATAATTTATTGAAAGAGTTTCGCTTATGGACACAGTATGTATCGATGTACCTGCCATGTATGGTGATCACCATGTCATTGATGTACGCCTCAGGCTACTCAATTTATCTGGTGTTCAGTCGGTTTATGCAAGCAGTTATGCAAAATCCGTTGAAGTTACTTATGATCCTGTCAAAATTACCGTCGATGATATTCATAGCGTTCTCCACGAAGCAGGTTATCTCCAAAACATTGAACTCCCGCAAGAAGTAGGTGTGGCGGCTTATGCTGAACCAACAAGCCAAACCTATATGCGTCACAGTATGGCTTTTGACCAAACCAAAAACACAGTCGGTTTTGGTCAAGACATTGTAGCCCCCAAGATAACGACGGTTCCTTGTCCGGGTCTAAAACTTACAGTAGATATGGAGGAGAAAACCTAAGATGCCACGTCAACAACGGACTCCTCAAGAAAAATCAAGCGATCCCGCCGCTCAAGAAATGCTTATTCGGGCGGACGAGATTGGCGTTAGTACGGCATTCTCACGCGCGGACAATATGGTGCCCTGCAATATTGGGAGTGCGGGCATGTGTTGTAAATTGTGCGGCATGGGTCCCTGTCGGTTAACCAATGACGGTCAAACCGGTGTATGTGGGGCGACGATTGATACGATTCAAGCACGCAATTTCATTCGGGCAATTGCGGCAGGTGCGGCGGCGCATTCTGATCATGGTCGGGATATGGCCTTTACGCTCAAAGCAGTTGCGAATAATGAAGCTGAGGGTTATCAAATCCGGGATATTGCCAAGCTTCGTACGGTGGCGACCCGTTATGATATTCCTATCGAAGGACGGGCTCCCGAAGAAATAGCGAATGATCTCGCGGATTTGTATATTGCTCAATTTGGCCAACAAAAAGGCGAAATTGTCCCGATTTCACGGGCCCCAGAAAAACGGCAGGAATTATGGAGTGATCTCAAATTAATTCCACGCGGGATTGATCGGGAAGTGGTTGAAGCCTTGCATCGGACGCATATTGGGGATGATCAAGATTATGAACATCTTCTCTCCCATGCGATCCGCACCTCATTATCTGATGGCTGGGGCGGTAGTCTGATTGCAACCGATGTCTCCGATATTTTGTTTGGAACGCCCGCTCCAGTGCTTGGTCAAGCTAATTTGGGTGTCCTCAAAGAAAATATGGTCAATGTCATTGTGCATGGCCATGAACCGACCCTGAGCCAAATGATTGTGGCCGCTTCACAACATCCTGAAATCATTAAATATGCGCGTGAAGCTGGCGCAGAGGGTATCAATCTCTCCGGGATTTGTTGCACGGCTAATGAAATCTTAATGCGACAAGGCATTCCCGCCGCTGGTAACTTCTTGCAACAGGAATTAGCCATTCTCACCGGCGCTGTCGAAGCCATGGTGGTGGATGTGCAATGTATCATGCAAGCGCTTGTTGGTCTGGCTGAAAATTTCCACACCAAGATTATTACCACTTCCCCGAAAGTTAAAATCAAAGGCGCAACGCATATCGAATTTGATGAGCATCACGCGCTAACGATTGCCAAAGATATTTTGAAAGTGGCCATTGATAACTTTGCTAATCGGGGCAATATCCATATTCCAGATATCCGCGAAGATTTGGTGCCCGGCTTTTCGCATGAATATCTCAATTACATGCTAGGTGGTACCTATCGCGCCTCGTTCCGTCCGCTCAACGATGCCATTATGTCCGGTCGCTTANGCGGTGTGGCCGCCATTGTCGGCTGTAATAACCCGCGCAGTAAACAAGATTATCTGCACACCTATGTCACTCAAGAATTGCTCAAGCAAGATGTGCTGGTTGTTGAAACCGGCTGTGGCGCTATTGCCAGTGCGAAACTAGGTTTGTTACTGGGTGAAGCGGCTATGGAGCATGTCGGCCCCGGTTTACGTGAAGTCTGTGAAACGGTGGGTATTCCGCCCGTTTTGCACATGGGTTCATGTGTGGACAACACCCGCATTTTGACAGTACTCACCCAAATGGTTGAAGAAGGCGGACTGGGTGACGACATCAGTGATATTCCAGCCGTCGGTCTCGCGCCAGAGTGGATGAGCGAAAAAGCGCTCTCGATTGGGGCGTATTGCGTGGCTTCGGGAGCCTATGTCATCTTTGGTGGAGCCTCACCTATCAGTGGTATGCCAGATCGTGTGGCAGATAGCGACCTGGTCCTCAAGTTTTTGAGCGAAGGTTGGGAGGATATGTACGGCGGCAAGATGGAATTTGTCGCTGATCCAGATGAAATGATTCGGCGGACATTGGCGCATATCGATGCGAAACGGGCCGCACTGAATTTGCCAGCCCATGATCCTACGCGCTTTGGGCAAAGTGGTGATGCGCGGATGCGTGAGCTTGAAGCCCTACCCGCCCGTGAACGACGCACAGCTTTGTATGGCGTTGAGAGCTAAGGAGGAATGAAGCATGTCACGTTATATTGCAACGCGCGCGATGCATGGTGCCAATGCGCTTGTCCAAGAAGCTGAAGTGATGCTGGCCCAAGCGATTCATGATAAAGGGGCTGATACTCACATCGCGTTTCCGAATACAGCGTACTATCTACCGCTTATCTACGGCATGACGAATATTCCCGTTGAGACACTGGATGATTTACGACCTGTTCTCAACCATGCCCGTGAACTTTTGCATCCAGCGCCTGCCGCACGGCATTGGACACCCTATCTAGGGGAAACTTTAGACAGTGGTATGGCAACCTTACTGGCGGCGGAAGCGATTGAAGCCATTCGTTATGTTTATGATCTCCAACCTGAACCAATGGTCGAGATGCAGTTGGCGGGTGGTTCAAGTTTTACCAACCCGGATGCTAATGGCAATGGGCACAACGGCAATGGATTGAATGGTCATCTGAATGGGGCCATTGATGATATTCAATTGCGGTCCTGGGGTATTCAACTCGTTGATGGCCGGATGCCCGGGTTTGCGGCGATTGTGGGTGCGGCCAAATCCAATGATGTCGCCGTGAAGATTGTGCGCGAACTCCAACGCCGGAATATTTTGACTTTTTTGTCAGGCAATGTGAATGGGCGCAGTATTATTCACCAACTGCTCGAAGAAGGTGTTGAGCTTGGTTATGACACCTATACGGTTCCATTTGGGACGGATACGCTCAGTGCTATTTATGCACTCGGTTTCGCAACCCGTTCCGCGCTCACATTTGGGGGTCTGAAACCCGGTCAAGCCCGCGATATCCTGCTCTATAACAGGGAACGCGTATTTGCCTTTGTTTTGGCGCTGGGTGAAGTCGATGATCTTAAATATGCGGCGGCGGCGGGTGCCATTAATTTTGGTTTTCCCGTGATTGCCGACACCATTATTCCCGAAATTTTACCCACCGGTGTGACCACCTATGAACATGTTGTGAGCATGCCTTTCAATGAAATTGATGGCATGGATGATCTTGAACGTGCGGAACGATTGGTGCAGAAATGCATTGAAGTGCGCGGCGTCAAAGTCAAGATTTCCGACGTGCCCGTTCCGGTGCCTTACGGTTCGGCGTTTGAAGGCGAAGTCGTGCGCAAAGCTGATATGCGGGTTGAGTTTGGCGGAAAATATTCACGTTGTTTTGAATATTTGCACATGGCTAAACTTGATGAAGTAACCGATGGCAAGATTGAAGTCATCGGCCCTGACTTTGCGAGTATTGAAGCGCAAGGTTATATGGATTTGGGTATTGTCGTCGATGTGGCTGGCCGGACCATGCAAGCTGATTTCGAGCCTGTTCTTGAGCGCCAGATACACTATTTCATCAATGGTGCATCAGGGATTCAACATATCGGGCAACGGGATATTGCTTGGATTAGGATTTCTAATACAGCGTACGACAAAGGCTTCAATCTGGAGCACTTTGGCAAGATTCTTCACGCTCGTTTCCATGAAGATTTCGGCGCTATTGTCGATAAAGTTCAGGTCACAATTTATACCAATCCCGAAGATCTGGAATATTGGCTGAATGAAGCCCGTAACGCCTACGACTTCCGGAATAAACGGCTGGCCGATTTGACCGATGATGCCGTCGATGAATTTTATTCTTGCACGCTCTGTCAATCATTTGCACCGGACCACGTCTGTATTGTCAGCCCCGAACGGTTAGGGCTGTGTGGTGCTTATAACTGGCTCGATTGTAAAGCATCCTTCAATATCAATCCCACGGGTCCCAACCAACCGATTAAGCTGGGCAAGATTCTTGATCCGGTCAAAGGTTATTGGGAAGGTACTAATGATTACGCCAAAGTCGGTTCACATGGCGCGGTGCAAGAAGTCTCGATGTATTCCATCATGGAAAATCCGATGACCGCGTGTGGTTGTTTTGAATGCATTGTGATGTTGATTCCGGAAGCGAATGGCGTCATGGTTGTTAGCCGTGAAGATACCAGTATGACACCTTCCGGCATGACATTTAGTACGCTCGCGGGCATGGCGGGCGGCGGAATCCAAACACCCGGTGTCATGGGCGTCGGTAAATTCTATCTGGTGAGTCCGAAATTTATATCCGCTGATGGTGGGTTTAAACGCGTGGTTTGGATGAGCAGTGTGCTCAAGGAATCGATGGCGGATGAACTGCGTAGCGTAGCGGAACGCGAAGGTGATCCGACGATGCTCGATCGTATTGCCGATGAACGCAATGTCACGTCGGTGGATGAATTGCTGGCTTGGCTTGAGCAACATGAGCACCAATCCTTGTTCATGGACCCGATTTTCTAGGAGCGGTGCGGTATGTCTCAACCACTCGTGCGCGACATTATGACCATTGGTGTGCCGACTTGTCATGCCAAAGCGCCTATTGTGAATATTGCCCGCCTGCTTCATGAAAAATCATACGAAGGCGTGGTGGTTCTCAATGCGCATGGACATGGCATTGGTATTGTCACCCGCGAGATTTTATTAGATGCCTTTGGGCGTCCTGATTTCTCGTGTCAGTTAACAGCGGAAGAGATTATGAGTGAGGCGATACCAGAAATCCCGCCCGATATTCCAATTCAAGTCGCCGTGCAGATGATGCGCGACATGAATACTCGAATCGTTTTTCTGATGCATCATGGCGGGGGAGTAGGCTATCCATCCGCCACCCTAACTTATGAAGATATATTGGAACACATTGCACTTGAAAAAATAGCATTGTTGTAGCGAGGAGCAAAAATTCTATGCCTGTCGAAATTCCGAGAGATAAGTGGAACGGGCAAGTTCGGACCGTTGTCTTGGGTGCCACCGTCGCCGAGGGTGGCACGCGCACCCATACTGTGACTGTCGGCGGTCAAAAAACAATGCCCTTTATGCACTTTGAAGAACAAATGCCCCACCCACCTGTGGTGGCCATTGAAATTCAAAATTATCGTCCGGGCTTCCTCCCTGACCAAGACGAACCTAACTATATGAATATTGTTTCTAAGGAAGATCAAAATCGTCGGCCCGGCGATTGGTCACGGATTCTTTTAGAAGCGTGGGGTGAAGCTATGAACGCACCCGGCACATGGGCCAAACAAGCTGAAGATTTAGGCGCAGATTTGATTGTGCTTAATCTGAGTTTGACCGATGCCGTAGGGGAGACTCTTACGGCTGATAAAGCAGTGGCGGCTACCCGTGAAGTTTTAGATGCAACCGGCTTACCGGTGATTGTCCAAGGTCCGGGCCAAGCTGAACTCGACAACGAACTTTTAGTAGCGATTTCGGAAGCTTGTGCAGGTGAGCGTTTAGCGCTGGGTATCTGCGAAGACAAAAATTATCGTACCATCGTGGCCACCGCAATGGCTAACAATCATGTGATTACAGCGCGGACCCCGATGGATGTGAATCTGGCCAAACAACTCAATATTCTCATCACCGATATGGGCTTGCCGTTGGACCGTGTTTTGATGGACCCGACGACGGGCGCGCTCGGTTATGGGATTGAGTATGGTTATTCCGTTATGGAACGCTTGCGGATGGCAGCCTTGCAAGGTGACACCATGACGCAACTGCCGATGATTGTGACCCCCGGCTTTGAAGCTTGGAAGACCAAGGAATCTAAAGTTGGTCAAGATATGCCCGCGAGCTGGGGTGAGTGGCCAGAACGATCTGTCATGTGGGAAACCCTCACTGCTATGACCCTCCTTGAATCAGGCGCGGATATTATCGTCCTCCGCCATCCGGAGTCGCTTAAAAATATTCAGTCAGCCATTCGTGATCTGACAACAGTTCCCGCCCCAGCTTAATGGCAAGGAGAAGTTAAACTTATGTCACTTTCTGGTCTACAAATTTATAAGCTCTTACCCCAAACCAATTGTAAGGACTGTGGATTCCCGACGTGCCTTGCCTTTGCCATGAAACTGGGGGCTAAACAGGTTGAATTAGCCGCTTGCCCGCACGTGAGTGAAGAGGCCCAAGCACAGTTAGCTTCAGCGGCTGAACCTCCGGTGCGGCTCATTACCTTGCAAAGTAATGGTTTTTCGGTGAATGCGGGCAATGAAACAGTCTTATTCCGTCATGAAAAGAAATTCTTCAACAAACCCGGCTTTTTTGTCCGGATTAAAGATGATCAACCCGCTGAAGAAATTGAGGCGATTGCGCAAGCCCTCCATGACTATACGGTTGACTATGTGGGCATTGATCTGACGTTTGATGGTGTCGCCGTGGAATCCGTGAGCGGTAATCCGGCGACATTTACGCAAGCCATTGGTCATGTCCGGCATGTGAACCATCTCCCCATGATCTTAATCAGTGATGATCCAGCGGTTATGGCCGCCGGTTTGCAAGCCGTTGATGGTGAAAAAGCCCTCATCCATTCAGCCGATGCAACCAATTGGGAAGCGATGACGAATCTTGCTAAACAGCATCAAATGCCAATGTCCGTCACAGCTAGCAGTTTGGACGAATTAGCGGATTTGACCACGCAAATTAAAGAAGCAGGTGTGGCCGATTTAGTGCTCCATCCCCAAGCGGATAATTTGATTGATCATCTCACCATGAACACGCAAATTCGACGGTTGGCCATTAAGGAGAATTTCCGTCCCTTGGGCTATCCCATAATCAGTATACCGACGCAGGGCATGGAGACCGAACGCGAAATTATGCTGGCCGCCCAAGCTATTGCCAAATACGCGGGCTTTATCGTGCTCGATTATTTCAGTCCGGCAGTTGCTTATCCGCTGTTGGTTCTACGTGAAAATATTTACACCGACCCGCAAAAACCGATTCAAGTCCAACCGGGTCTCTATGAAATCAATAATCCAAGTCCGGATGCGCCAGTGTTGGTGACCACGAATTTCAGCATTACCTATTTCAGTGTGGCCAATGAAGTTGAAAGCGCAGGTTTGCCAGCGTGGTTACTGGTCACTGATGCAGAAGGCATGAGTGTGCTCACTGCGTGGGCGGCGGGTAAGTTCGATGCTGAACGGATTGCGAAGTCTGTCAAAGAATTTAATGTGACGGACAAGGTCAATAATCGTCATATTGTGCTACCGGGTCATGTCGCGACACTTTCCGGCGAGTTAGAAGAAGAACTCCCGGATTGGCAAGTTGTTGTGGGTCCCCGTGAAGCCGTTGATTTGCCAGCATTTATGGCCCAAGTGCTATAAGTTTAGAAAGGCACAACAATGAGCCTGCATGTGGTCAGATTCGAAAATGAAGATAACGATTTAACCTATACCGTTCCAACCGGCGCGTTGTTAAGTGAGGCTATTCAGGAAGCTGGCTTGCCTTTGCAACAACCCTGCGGTGGACAAGGACGCTGTGGTCGTTGTGTGGTTAAAGTGATTGAGGGCGTTATCCGTCGCCGCAGTACGTTGCGTCTCGCGCAAGATGATATTGCTAAAGGCTATGCCTTGGCTTGTCAATCCATTGTGGAAAGCGACGCTACCGTCGCCATTTTGCCGCAAGAAAGCATTGAACGCCGTCTGACCACAGACTTAACCATCCGGACCGTTGAAGTTCCGCCGCAATATGTTTATCACACCAAGCAAACGGTGCAACGGCATATCCTGAGTTTGAAGCCGCCAAGCATGGATGATCAAACAGATGATTGGAGCCGTTTTCAAACCGCCTTGCGTCAACAAATTGGCATTACTGATATTCAGGCGTCACTTAATCAACTGCGAAATCTGGGCCCCGTTTTACGGGCTAGTAACTGGCAAGTTATGGTTACGGTTGGCCACCAACCCCATAATTTTTCAAGCGCGCGCTTGATTGATGTTCAGTCATGTGTGATGGCCGATACAAATGCGCCGCTTTGGGGGATTGCGATTGATATCGGCACGACAACAGTCACACTCTGGCTGGTGGATTTGGTGTCCGGTGAAGTCCGTGCCCAAGTGGCTGAATATAACGGGCAGATTGCGCGGGGCGAAGATGTGATTTCGCGCATTATCTATAGCGAAAAGCAAAATGGTGCCGAAGAACTGCGCCAGCTGGTTTTAGCCACAATCAATCAAATTCAGTTAACCGCCTGCAAGCGTATGCAAATCACGCCCGTGGATATTGTCAAAGCAACGATTGTCGGCAATAGCACGATGTTGCATTTGCTGTTAGGTATCCCCGCCCAAAGCATCCGGCTTGACCCATTTATCACGAGTGTCAATACACCGCCGCTCCTCACCGCCGAAAAAGTCGGTCTGGATATTCATCCAGAAGCTGTGGTGGATTGCTTACCGGGCGTGGCGAGTTATGTGGGCGCGGATATCACGGCTGGGGTCTTATCGTCGCGCGTGAATACAACCGAAAAAATTACACTCTTTATTGATATTGGCACCAATGGTGAAGCGGTGCTAGGGAATAATGAATGGCTTGTCACGTGTGCGTGTTCAGCCGGTCCGGCCTTTGAAGGTGGCGGCGTGTTCGATGGCATGCGGGCGACGAAGGGCGCTATCGAGGAAATTTGGATTAACAACGAAACCTATCAACCATACTACCGAGTTATTGGTGGCGTACAACCGAAAGGTATCTGTGGCAGTGGTCTCATCTCACTTTTAGCTGAAATGTTTCTGACCGGTGTTGTTGATAAAGCTGGCAACATCAATACAGCCTTGCCAAGTCCGCGGATACGTGAAGGTGAGCATGGTCCTGAATATGTGATTGCGTGGGCCGACGAAACTGCCCACGAACGGAATATTACGATTAACCGGGTGGATATCGATAACTTACTGCGCGCTAAAGCGGCTATTTATGCAGGTTTTAGCGTTTTGGCAGAAAGTGTCGGGCTGGATATGGCGAGTGTTGAAGGTGTGCTGGTCGGCGGTGCGTTTGGGAAATATATTAATGTCGAAAAAGCTATTGAGATTGGGTTGCTTCCAGATCTGGATTGGGATCAATTTCATTTTCTGGGAAACACCGCCATTCAAGGGGCTTATTTGGCATTATTAGACCAAAACTTACGCACCCGCATTGGTAGCATAGCCGACAGCATGACCTATATTGAGCTTTCCGCCGATAATCGTTTTTATGAAGCTTTCACATCTGCCATGTTTTTACCGCATACCGATACCACGCTCTTTCCATCAATTGCTCGTCAATTAACCGAATTAAAGGCGAGGTAAACCAACATGTATATTATTGGCGAAAATATTCATATCATTTCACAAAAAGTTAAAGATGCGCTTAAAGAGAAAAACGCCCTGTTTTTCCAATCCTTGGCGATGCGTCAGGTCGAAGCGGGTGCCCAAGCCTTGGATCTGAATTTAGGGCCACGTAAAAAAGATTGGGAAGAAGTTTTCCCGTGGATTGTGGAAACGGTCGAAGCGGTGGTGGATGTTCCGCTGAGTATCGATACCACTAATATGGACGGCATTGAAGCCGCCCTCCAAACGATTACCAAAGCGCAACCCATTATCAATTCCACGTCAGCGGAGGAGGAGCGTCTCGAAAAAGTGCCGCTGTTGGCCAAGAAGTATAACGCTCGTTTGGTGGCTTTAACGATGGGTAAAAGTGGGATTCCGGTTGGTTCAGATGAACGGGTCAATATTGCTTTAGAAAAGCTGATTCCCCGTGTCATGGAACTTGACTATCCCATTGAAGACTTGATTATCGACCCATTGGTACTGACGGTATCGGGGTGTCAGGAATATTGCCCCGAACTCATTGAAACGGTCCGCACGTTGCAATATGCATGGGACCCGCCCCCTGCTATTTCGGTGGGACTTTCCAATGTATCGAATGCGGTGCCGCGTGAGAATCGTGATCTGATCAACCGCACCTATTGTGTGATGCTAATGGGCGCAGGCTTGCAAATGATGATTGCTGACCCGTTGGATGAAGAACTCAAAGAAACGATTCGGATCATTGAAGAACGCGATCGAAGCACCGCCGTAGGCCAGCTTTATCTGGAATTGCATGATGCCGTTGAAGCGATGAACGAACCAACCCCGGATATCGTTGATTTTTCTGATCCGGAGCAAGTCGCGATTTGGAAGACAGTCCAAATTTTGTTGAATAAAGTTATTTACGCCGATTCTTATCTGCAACAAGAACCGGCTTAGTGTAAATGGAGGTGAACAATGCCGGGCTTTACACCGGGAAGACGTTGGCAACCTCCTTATTACCCGTTCAAACGTGAGCCACTTGGTCGTCGTTTCTTAGCAATGGTTGAACGCTGGGTAAAAGGACCGCTCTTCGGTTGTCGAATGTGTGGAAACTGCGTCCTTCAAGAAACTGCTTTTATTTGTCCGATGGAATGCCCTAAAGGGTCCCGCAATGGACCGTGTGGCGGATCAACTGCCGCGCACTGTTATGTGGATGAAACACGTCCCTGTATCTGGTACAAGATTTATGAACGTGCTTTTGCGATGGGGCGTGAAGAAAAACTGCTCGAAGTTTTACCGCCGCTAGATTGGGATGATGTCGGCACTGAAACATGGGCGACTGTCTATGGGCAAGTGCGTGATATCGGTGCCCGTAAAGTCTTCAGTGGCTTTACCTCACGCAATCCTGTTGAGCGGGCCGTAATGTGGGAATCCATTTTTCGTCCGGTGCGGCAACCGGATTGGTGGGCAGGTGATGCCGAATATCATGCACCCGCCTACGAAGACCCCCTGTCTGAGCTCGAACGGCAATTTCGAGCCGGTAAGTTTGTGGTCACTGCTGAAGTTGCCCCTCCCATGAGTACAGCGACTGGCAAACTGTGCCGTAACGTTGAAATGGTGAAACCATACGTGACCGCGGTGAATTTTACGGATAATCCATCCGCAACACCGCGCATGTCCAGTCTGGCATGTAGCCTGAATGCATTGGAACTTGGTGCGGAACCGGTTCTCCAAATTGCCGCCCGTGATCGTACGCGCATGGGCCTGCAATCCGAGGTGGTCGGTGCTAGTTCGCTCGGTGTTCGGAATGTACTCTGTTTATCCGGTGACCATAGCCGGATGGGGCCACCCCCACTGGGCCGCTCCGATATTATTGATATCGATTCCATTCAAATGCTCTGGATTTTACGTCGTATGCGTGATGAAGG